>NZ_JBWLUX010000028.1:0-87905 GCF_057784315.1 Mesorhizobium sp. CNPSo 4684
GCGGCTTGTCGGTTTTCCCCGCCGGGAACATCCAGTTGGTCTCCGGAATGACATTCTGGAATTTCGGCCCGGTCATGAAGGCGAGAAACTTTGCCGCCAGCGGGTTCTTCGCACCGGTGGTGGTGATGCCGGCGACCTCGATCTGCAGATACTCGCCTTCCTCGAAAGACGCCGCCTGGTAGCGTTCGGTGTTTTCGGCGACCATGTGATAGGCCGGCGACGTCGTATAGGACAGCACCATCGGCGCCTCGCCCTTGGTGAACAGGCCATAGGCTTCGCTCCAGCCCGGCGTCACCGTCAACACCTTCGGCTTGAGCTTCGCCCATGCCTCCGGCGCCTTGTCGCCATAGACCGACTTGACCCACAGCAGCAGGCCGAGGCCCGGCGTCGAGGTGCGCGGATCCTGGATGACGATCTTGTCGGCGGCATCGCCTTCGACCAGTTCCTTCAGGCTCTTGGGCGGGTTCTTCAGCTTCTCGGTGTCATAGACGACAGCGAAATAGCCATAGTCATAAGGGACGAAAGTATCGTCGCTCCAGCCGCCCGGCACGCTGTTTTCAGCCACCGCGCCATGCGGGACAAACAGGCCGGAGGCCTTGGCCTCGGCAGTCAAATTGGTGTCGAGGCCAAGCACGATATCGGCCTTGGTCGAGGCCCCCTCGAGCTTGACGCGATTGAGCAGCGCGACGCCATCGGCGACCGAGACGAAGTCGACGCTGCAGCCGCATTCGGCTTCGAATTCCTTCTTCACCTGCGGACCCGGGCCCCAATCGGCAGTGAAACTCTCATAGGTGTAGACGGTGAGTTTTTCCTGCGCGGACGCAGGCACGGCGAGAAGCGAAAAAGCAAGACCCAGGGCTGGGACAAGACGGGACAAAAACATGCGCATCGGCACCTCCTTCATTCGTGTTTGAAAGGAATTGAGGCGTCGGTCTGTCCGAAGCGTCTAATCCCTCCGCCGGTACAAACCGGATCAGGTTCAGCGGGTTGGCGAGACTGCCTCTCAGCCGACCCGCGAAAACATCGCGTTCGGCACCCCGTTAGAGCGTTTCGACACATAGGGCCGGCCAAGGTGCCACGCAAGCGGAACTTTGCCAGAGCATGATCCGAAAAGTGGGAACCGGTTTTCTCGGACAAACGGGAACCGTTTTGTCCGGAGATCATGCTCCAACAAAAAGCTAGCCAAGGCTCGGCCTTCCGTTTCGCCGGCGGGGCTGGTAAGGGCCACCGGATATGAGCACATTCACCATCCTGCTTGGCGGCGATCTCATCCGCACGCCGCGGCTCGACTGCCAGGTCGAAGGCACGCGCGTCATCGCCGCCGACGCCGGCATCGGCCATGCCCGGATGCTCGGCTTGATGCCGGAGCTTTGGGTGGGCGACTTCGATTCCGTGCCCGCGGACCTTCCCGCCGATCTCGCCGCCGTGCCGCGCCAGGTATTTCCGCCCGAAAAGGACAAGACCGATGGGGAGCTGGCCATCGCCGCCGCACTGGAGCGCGGCGCCACCAGCCTGGTGCTGGTCGGCGCTTTCGGTGGCAAGCGCGCCGACCATGCGTACCTTCATCTGGCGCTCAGCCTGCGGCTGGCCGAGACCGGCACGAAAGTGCTGTTGACCAGCGGCGCGCAGGAGGGGGTGCCCTTGCAGCCGGGCAAGGCCGGCTTCGACTACGCCGACGGCACGTTGTTTTCCGTGCTCGGCTTTTCCGATCTCTCGGGCCTGACCGTTTCCGGCGCCAAATGGCCGCTCGACCATGTCGAGGTCGCCTTCGGCTCGTCGCTGACCATCTCCAACGAGGTCAAGTCCGACAACACCGGGGGCGGCCTCGAAATCGCACTTGGCCATGGCCGCGCGCTGCTGCTCGCTCATCCCTATCCCTTGCCTGAAAGCTGACATGGCCCCGCCCCTTCTCAACCTCGACGGGATAAGACTGACCTTCGGCGGCACGCCGCTGCTCGACGGCGCCGAACTCACGGCATCCGCCGGCGACAAGATTGCGCTCGTCGGCCGCAACGGCTCCGGCAAGTCGACGCTGCTGAAGATCGCCGCCGGGTTGATCGAGCCGCAGGACGGCGAAGTCTTCCGCCAGCCCTCGGCAACGGTGCGCTATCTCCCGCAAATGCCCGACATGGATGGCTTTGCCAATGTGCGCGCCTATGTCGAGGCCGGGCTCGGGCCGGCCGACGATCCCTACCGCGCCACCTATCTGATGGAGCATCTAGGCCTCACCGGCACGGAAAGCCCCAACGACCTCTCCGGCGGCGAGGCGCGCCGCGCCGCACTTGCTCGTGTGATGGCGCCGGAGCCCGATATTCTGCTGCTTGATGAGCCGACCAACCATCTCGATCTGTCGGTGATCGAATGGCTGGAGGAGGAGCTTGTCCGCACGTCGTCGGCGCTGATCGTCATCTCGCACGACCGCCGCTTCCTCGAACGCGTCTCGCGCGCCACCGTCTGGCTCGACCGCGGCCAAACCCGCCGCCTCGACAAGGGCTTTGGCCATTTCGAGGAATGGCGCGACCAGGTGCTGGAAGAGGAAGAGCGCGAGCAGCACAAGCTTGGCCGGCAGATCGTGCGCGAGGAGCACTGGCTGCGCTATGGCGTGACGGCGCGGCGCAAGCGCAACATGCGCCGGCTCGGCGAATTACAGACCATGCGTCAGCGCTTTCGCGGCCATCGCGGCGCCGAAGGCTCGGCCACCATGGTGGCCAGCGACGCCGCCGAATCCGGCAAGCTGGTGATCGAGGCCAAGAACATCGAGAAGAGCTTTGGCGACCTCACGGTGGTCAAGGGCTTCTCGACCCGCATCCAGCGCGGCGATCGCGTCGGCCTGGTCGGGCCGAACGGCGCCGGCAAGACGACGCTGCTGAAGATGCTGACCGGCGAGATGAAGCCCGATTCCGGCTCGGTGCGGCTCGGCACCAATCTGGAAATCGCCACGCTCGACCAGAAGCGCGAGTCGGTAGACCCAGCCGAGACGCTGGCGCAATACCTCACCGACGGGCGCGGCGAAAACCTCGTCATCAATGGCGAGCAGCGCCATGTCGTTTCGTACATGAAGGATTTCCTGTTCAAGCCGGAGCAGGCGCGCACGCCGGTGCGCGAGCTGTCCGGCGGCGAACGGGCGCGGCTGCTTTTGGCCCGCGTCCTGGCGCGGCCGGCGAACCTTCTGGTGCTTGATGAGCCGACCAACGATCTCGACATGGAGACGCTGGAACTGTTGCAGGAACTGGTCGCTGGCTTCGCCGGCACCGTCATCCTGGTCAGCCACGACCGCGACTTCCTCGACCGCACCGTCACCAGTATCATCGCGCCGGATGGTGGCGGCCGCTGGATCGAATATGCCGGCGGCTATTCCGACATGCTGGCGCAGCGCGGCGGCACCAGACTCGACGACCGCAAGGCTAGGCCAAAGGCTGAGGTTGGCGAAGCGCCGACATCAGCCAAAAGCGAGGCGGCAGCACCGAAAGGCCCGGCGAAGAAACTGTCGTTCAAGCAGAAATTCGCGCTGGGATCGCTGCCGAAGAAGATCGAAGCGGTGGCGGCCTCGATCTCGCGGCTGGAGAACAACATCGCCGACCCCGCCTATTACGAGCGCGACCCCGCCTCGTTTCAGAAAACCATCGCCGCCCTCGACAAGGAACGCGCCACGCTGGCAGCACTCGAGGAAGAGTGGCTGGAACTGGAAATGCTGCGCGAGGAGATGGAAGGCTGAGCTTGCTGTCTTTCAAGCGCGCTGCCATGCTCTTGTCCGTAGGTATGGATAGGGCTGTTCAAATGGCTGATGCTCAGTCGTCGCGAAAATCGCTCAAACTTTCCATTGACCTCCGATTGATCGAAGAAGCGAGGGCCTTGGGGATCGACATCGGTCGCGCCGCCGAGACCGGCCTTGCGAAGGTGATCGCTGCGGAAAAGACACGCCGATGGCAAGAAGAAAACAAGGATGCCATCGAAAGCTGGAACGACTACGTCAGGCGAAACGGGCTGCCGCTAGCCAAGCATCGCCCGTTTTGAGCTGGCCCGCTCGCCGCTCGGGGAAAGAGCAGGCAGCTTTAACGCTGCCTATCAGCCCGCCGTCTTCGCCTGCCAGGCCTTCAGCGCCTCGTCGAACACTTTCTCGCCGGGGATGCCCTTTTCCATGGTCAGCAGCGCCCGGCGTCCGGTCTTGTAGACGACCGGCACGTCGATCCAGTCCTGCCCGCGAAGCAAGGTCAGATTGGCGTCCTCGTCGGCCTTGGTGTCGTTGAGCGCCACCAGGAAGAAGCCGTCGGCGATCTTGGCCGGGATGCCGATCAGCGGGCTGCCGGCATCCTGCTCCGAGCTCTTCATGGCAACGCGCAGGATGTTGTCGACGCCGCCGCCGTCAAAGCCCTCGGGTGTCAGGAAGATCATCTCGATGATGTGGCTGGCCGGCAGCGTCTGGTCGGTGTTGCGGCGGATGGTCATGCGCAGTTGGATGTCCTTGCCGGGAATGCTCGCTTCGGCGCGAATCGCCGGTTCCGGCGGCAGGTCCCCGCCAGGCGATTCCTGCACCAGCGACCAGACGATGCTGCCGGGTTCGGCCGAGCCCTGCGCTGTCGAGGTGCGTTCCTCATAGAAGATCGCCTTCTGGCCGACCGCAACGGTTGGCTCCGGAGCGGCGGCCGTCGGTGCCGCGGGCGGCGTGCCGGTTGCGGGCGCTGGCGGCGTGGCCGCGGCATCAGCCGGTGCTGCCCCATTGGCCGGCGGCGCGGCGCCATCGGCTGGCGGCGTTGCCGGTGGCGTGGCGGAAGCGTCAGGCGCCGGCGTTGCGGGCGCCACCGTGGCTGCGGTATCGCCGGGCGCTGGGGTCGCCGGCGCTGGCGCCGCAGGGGCCGGAGCCGCAGGTGCCGGAGCCGGAGGCGGTGGCGTGGTCAGCGCGGCGACGGATTCGCCCTCGCCAATGCCGCTTTGGCCGGCCGCGGGACCAGGGTCGGTCTCACCGCCTTCGGGCGTAAGGCGCTGCGTGAATTTCGTTCCCTCGCCGGCAGCTGCCGGTGCGGGCGCCTCGGCCGCGGGCTTGGCCGGCGCCGGCTTGACCAGCGGTTCGGTCGAGACCGTCTTGGTGTCGCCGACACCGAACATCGAGCCAAACGCATCCTTGTTCAGCCAGATGCCGTAGCCGCCGCCGGCGACCACCAGCAGCGCGACGACAGCGGCGATCAGCCCGCCATAGCTGCGCTTGCGCTCGGCCGGGCGCAGGCGCTGGAACGTGTCAGCGGCCGGCTGCTCGTCATTGGCAAACACATCGGCGCTATCGTCGGCGGCGTCCAGTTCCGCAGCCTGCTCGTTGATGGTTTCTGCGCGCGAAGCGGGCGGCGGCGGTGTCGGCGCGGGCCGCTGCCAGCTCGGCTCCGCCCGGGTGGCAGGCGCCGGCTGCACGGGTTTCGCCGGCTGCCAGGCAGGTGCAGGCGCGGCGAGCGGCTTGACATGGCTGGATTGGTTCTTGTTGCGGTCGATGGAGGAGAAGATGTGCTCCAGTTCCGCCAGCGGATCGGATGCCGGCGCCGGTTTGGCATAGTCGCGCTCGACGCTTGCAATAGCGTCTTCCAGGGAGCGTTTCTGCGTCGTTATGGCTTCGGTGGCCAGCGGCGGCGAATAGTCCGCAAGCTTCTTCGCCAGCATGGTGCGAACGCTGTCATAAATGCGCGTACGCTTTTCGGGCGTCTCGTCGCCGTGCTTGTCGAGCGCCCTTTTCAGAATAGCAACGAAATCTGCCATGCTTCAGTCGACCTGTATTTTGTTTCCGCGCCGGCCCCCGCAAATCAGCCGCGATGCCCGGAAAGGCTTCAGAAAACTAGTCTTGAAACGGATCGGTCACAAGTATCGTGTCGTCCCGCTCCGGGCTGGTGGAAAGGAGCGCGACCGGTGCGCCGATGAGCTCCTCGATGTAGCGGACATATTTGACGGCCTGCGCCGGAAGGTCGTTCCAGCTGCGCGCGCCGGCGGTGGTGCCTTTCCAGCCCTCCAGCGTCTCGTAGACCGGTTCGACGCGCGCCTGCGCGCCCTGGCTGGCCGGCAGATAGTCGATCATTTCGCCGTCGAGCCGGTAACCCGTGCAGACCTTGATCTCGTCCAGTCCATCGAGCACGTCGAGCTTGGTCAGCGCGATGCCCTTGATGCCGTTGACGGCGACGGCCTGGCGCACCAGCACGGCGTCGAACCAGCCGCAGCGGCGCTTGCGGCCGGTGACGACCCCGAATTCGTGGCCGCGCGTGCCGAGGAACTCGCCGATTTCGTTCTTCTGCTCGGTCGGAAACGGACCTTCGCCGACACGCGTCGTATAGGCCTTGGTGATGCCCAGCACATAGCCGATGGCGCCCGGGCCGACACCCGAACCGGCCGCCGCCTGGCCGGCGACGGTGTTGGACGAGGTGACGAACGGATAAGTGCCGTGGTCGATATCGAGCAGCGTGCCTTGTGCGCCCTCGAACAGGATGCGCTCGCCGGCGCGGCGCTTGTCGTCGAGGATTTTCCAGACGCGGTCCATATAGGGCAGGATCTCATCGGCGACCGAGGTCAGCTCGGTCATGATCGCCTCATGGGTGACTTCGGCATGGCCAAGCCCGCGACGCAGCGCATTGTGATGCGTCAGCAGCCTGTCGACCTTGAGGGGCAGCGTTTCCAAATCCGCCAGATCCATCACCCGAACCGCGCGCCGGCCCACCTTGTCCTCGTAGGCGGGGCCGATGCCACGACGGGTCGTGCCAATTTTTGTGCCGGAATTGGAGGCGGCGTCCTCGCGGAATCCGTCCAGTTCCCGGTGCAGCGACAGGATAAGCGCGGTGTTTTCGGCTATTTTCAGGCGGTCCGGCGTCACCTCGACGCCTTGCGCCTTGAGTTTTGCCACTTCAGCGACAAAGGCGTGCGGGTCGAAGACGACGCCATTGCCGATGATCGACAGCTTGCCCTGCCGCACCACGCCGGATGGCAGCAGCGACAGTTTGTAGACCTTGCCGTCGACGACCAGCGTGTGGCCGGCATTGTGGCCACCCTGGAAGCGCACGACCACGTCGGCGCGCTCCGACAACCAGTCGACGATCTTGCCCTTGCCTTCGTCGCCCCATTGCGAGCCGACGACCACCACATTGGCCATGTTTCTTTTCCCTTGAGATGCCGCCCTGGCGGCCTGGATATGGTTCGAAACGACAGGCCTCTATAGCGTCAAGACCTCGCAAGTGCGACCTTTCTTTGCCGCCGAAAATGCCCTGAGGCACAACAATTTTCGGCTTTGACATCATTTACTTGGGCTGGCGGGGGCCTTAGGCCGGCAACACCGCAGCTTCTGCGGCTGCCGGAATCCTGCCATGCATCGACGCGCCTACCTGTTCCTGCTGGTCACCACCTTGCTGTGGGGTGGCAATTCCGTCGCCGGCAAGCTGGCGATCGACCATGTCTCGCCGATGATGCTGGTCTTCCTGCGCTGGGTTCTGGCGGTGGCGATCATGTTGCCGATCGGCTGGCGCACGATCCGCGAAGACTGGCCGGTGGTGCGCAAACACTGGCTGCTGCTCGGCATGCTTGGCGCCTGCGGCTTCACCTTGTTCAACACCATCTTCTACACGGCGCTCAACTATACAACCGCGATCAACGTCTCGATCGAACAGGCGGCGATGCCGATTGTGATCATCGTCGCCAATTTCATCTTTTTCCGCCTGCGGGTGAATTCGGCGCAGATCGCCGGCGTCGTACTGACCATTGCGGGCGTGGTGCTGACCGCCTGCCACGGCGACCCGCGCCGGCTGCTGACGTTGGAACTCAATTTCGGCGACGCCATCATGCTGATCGCCGTCATCCTCTACAGCGGCTACTCGGTCGGGCTGCGGCTGAAACCGGAGATGCGCTGGCAAAGCCTGATGCTGGCGCTGTCGATCGCCGCGCTGATCACCTCGCTGCCTTTTGTCCTGTGGGAAGCCGCGGCTGGCAAGGTCATCGTCCCCGATATCAGCGGCTGGCTGATCATTGTCTACACCGCGGTCGGCGCCTCGGTCATTTCGCAGATCCTCTACATCAGGGGCAACGAACTGATCGGCGCCAACCGGGCCGGCCTGTTCATCAACCTGGTGCCGATCTTCGGCACGCTGCTGTCGGTGCTGATCGTCGGCGAGACATTCCAGCTCTACCAGGCGCTGGCGCTCGTCCTGGTGCTGGGCGGCATCTCGCTCGCCGAATATAGCGGGCGCAAGATGGCGGACCTGCCGCTGGTCTTAAACGAAGAAGGCGCGGACTAGAGCAATCCCGGCAAAAGTGGGAACCGCTTTTCCCGGGAAAAGCGCGCAGCGCTTTCCCTTGGGATTGCGCCCGACAAAGTCCGCGCCTTCGATTCCGTCGCTACGTCAGGATCACGTCGCGTTGACGTCGAACTGCAGCCGTTTGGCCGAGTCGATCGACTTGTGCGCCTTGACCTGTTCCAGCACATTCTCCGGGAACGGCGCATCGAGATAGAGCAGCGCAATCGCGTCGCCGCCTGGCCGATTACGTCCCAGCTGGAAATTGGCGATGTTGACGCCGTTCTCGCCGCACACCGTGCCCAGCAGCCCGATAATGCCGGGCGCATCGGCATTGGTTGTGTAGAGCATGTGCTGGCCGACCTCGGCGTCGAGATTGATGCCCTTGATCTGGATGAACCGCGGCTTGCCGTCGGAGAAGCAGGTGCCGGCGATCGAGCGCGTCATGTGCTCGGTCTTGACCGTCAGCTTGATGTAGCCGTCGAACACGCCCGACTTGTCGCGCTTGACCTCGGCAACGATGATGCCGCGCTCCTTCACCATGATCGGCGCCGACACCATGTTGACGTCGGAGACCTGCGGCCGGATCAGGCCGGCAAGCGTGGCGCTGATCAGCGCGCGTGTGTTCATCGTCGCGGTCGAGCCGTCGAACAGGATCTCGACCTCCTTGATCGGATCCTCGGTGACCTGGCCGACGAAGGCGCCGAGCACTTCGGCCAGCTTGACGAAAGGCTTCAGCCGCGGCGCTTCCTCGGCGGTGATCGACGGCATGTTGATGGCGTTGGAAATGGCACCCTTGATCAGGTAGTCCGACATCTGCTCGGCGACATGCAGCGCGACATTCTCCTGCGCTTCGGTGGTCGAAGCGCCGAGATGCGGCGTTGCCACGACATTCTCCATACCGAACAATTCGTGGTTCTCCGCCGGTTCGACCTCGAACACGTCGATGCCGGCGCCTGCCACCTTGCCGCTCTTCAGCGCCGCGACCAGATCGGCCTCGACGATCAGCCCGCCACGCGCACAATTGATGATGCGCACGCCGGTCTTCATCTTGGCGATCGCGGCGGCGTCGATAATGTTGCGCGTCTTGTCGGTCAGCGGCGTATGCAAGGTGATGAAGTCGGCGCGGGCGAACAGCTCATCGAGCTCTACTTTTTCGACGCCGAGCTCCTCGGCGCGGCTGTCCGACAGGAACGGGTCGAAGGCAATGACATGCATCTTCAGCCCGACGCCGCGCGTGGCGACGATCGACCCGATGTTACCGCAGCCGATGACACCCAGCGTCTTGCCGGTGATCTCGATGCCCATGAAGCGGTTCTTTTCCCATTTGCCGGCATGGGTGGAGGCGTTGGCCTCCGGAATCTGGCGGGCCAGCGCGAAGATCATCGCCACCGCATGCTCGGCGGTGGTGATCGAATTGCCGAACGGCGTGTTCATCACGATGATGCCCTTGCGGCTCGCCGCCGGGATGTCGACATTGTCGACGCCGATGCCGGCACGGCCCACGACCTTCAGCCTGGTGGCGGCGTTGATCAGCTTTTCGGTGACCTTGGTCGCCGAGCGGATGGCAAGACCGTCATATTGGTCGATGACTTCAAGCAGTTTTTCCTTGTCCTTGCCGAGATCGGGCAGGTAGTCGACCTCGATGCCGCGGTCTTTGAAGATCTGCACGGCAGTGGTGGAGAGTTTGTCTGAGACGAGAACGCGGGGCGCCATGGCGACCTCCTTCAAATGGAACTTGATCCGTGGGAATGGGCGGCCCAAAGGCCGCCGCAAGAAATCTCAGGCCGCCGCTTTCAGCGACGCCTTCTGCGCGGCAAAGGCCCAGTCGAGCCAGGGCAGCAGTGCTTCGAGGTCGGCTGTCTCGACCGTCGCGCCACACCAGATGCGCAGGCCGGGCGGTGCGTCGCGATAGGCGCCGATGTCATAGGCAACGCCTTCCTTGTCGAGCACCGACACGAGCCCCTTGGCGAAAGCCGCCTGTCCGTCGGCATCGAGTGCCGCGACTTGAGCGTCGGTGAAGGACAGACACACGGAAGTGTTGGACCTTGTCGCCGCATCGACTGCGAGATGGCCGAGCCATGAGGATCTGTCGACAAAGCCGTCGAGCACAGCGGCGTTGGCATCCGCTCTGGCAATCAACGCGTCGAGACCGCCGATCGACTTCGCCCAATTGAGCGCGTCGAGATAATCCTCGACGCACAGCATAGACGGCGTGTTGATGGTCTCGCCTTTGAAGATGCCTTCGATCAGCTTGCCGCCCGACGTCAGGCGGAAGATCTTTGGCAGCGGCCACGCCGGCTTGTAGGTTTCCAGCCGCTCGACGGCGCGCGGGCTGAGGATCAGCATGCCGTGCGCGCCCTCGCCGCCCAACACTTTCTGCCAGGAGAAGGTGACGACATCCAGCTTCTGGAAATCGAGCCTCTGGGCGAAGGCGGCCGAGGTCGCGTCGCAGATGGTCAACCCTTTGCGGTCGGCCGGAATGAAATCGCCGTTCGGCACCCGAACGCCTGAGGTCGTGCCGTTCCAGGTGAAGACCACGTCGCGGTCGAAATCGATCTTCGCCAGATCAGGCAGCTCGCCATAACCCGCTTCGATCTTTCTGGTATCGGCGAGCTTCAGCTGCTTGACGACATCGGTCACCCAGCCGGAGCCAAAGCTTTCCCAGGCGACCATGTCGACGCCGCGCTCGCCAAGCAGCGACCACAGCGCCATCTCGACGGCACCTGTGTCCGACGCCGGCACGATGCCGATGCGGTAGTCCGCTGGGACCTGGAGAATTTCCTGCGTCAGCTCGATCGCCTGTTCGAGCTTGGTCTTGCCGATCTTGGCGCGGTGGGAACGGCCGAGCGCAGCGTTCTTCAGCGCCTCGACCGACCAGCCGGGGCGCTTTGCGCAGGGACCTGAGGAGAAATTGGGGTTTGCCGGACGGAGTCCGGGCTTCGTATGCGTCGTCATCGTGGTCTATCCTTCCAGATAGTGGCCCCTCGTTGGGGAGGGGTGGCCCACGGACGGCGATATGCGTTCAGCCATCAGGCGTCAAGAGGAAAGTTTTTGTCGCGGACAAGATACAAGCGATCCGCGATCAGGATGTCGTGAGCCCAAACGCAAACGGCGGATCGAAAAGATCCGCCGTCAGGCTTCGTGTCTACAGCCAGCCTACCAGAGGTCGTAGCGCAGCCCGAGTTTGACCTGATGATTGCTGATGCCCTTGCGGATCGGATACGAGGTCAGGCTCGCGGCAGTGACATATTCGGCATCCGGCGCCGAAAAATACTGATAGCCGAGATCGACGGAAACATTCTTGGTCACCTGATAGGCCAGGCCCGCATCCAGCGTATAGGCCAAGGCATACTGGGTCTTGTTGTCGCTCCGGACGAAATCATCCGTAGGGTCGAGATTGTCGGTGAAGTAACTCGCCGACAGCTTGTATTTGCTCCGGACCAGCCCGATGCCGGCACCCAAATAGGGCGTGATCCCGACATAAGTGCCAAGATCGACATAGCCATTGACCATCCCCGATAGGGAATAATTCTCCAGGGACGCCGCCGCCACCGTTGCCGTGGCCGGCGGTATCACGGTCGCGGTGTCGTCATAGTGGATGCCAACCTTGTTGCCCGGCAGATAGCCGAGATTGATATCGGCGCGCAGATAGTCGTTGAAATGATAACCGAAGCCGATGCTGGCAAAGGCCGGATCCTGCTTTTCGCTGAAGCTCGCCGGCGCGAAGGTGAAATCCTGATCCTGGTAGCTCTTCTGCGCGAGATAGGAGACGTCGCCGCGCAGATACCAGCCCGAGCCGACCTCGACCGGTTGATAGTCCGGCGCCTGATCGACATAGACCGGCGGATCGTAGTCGGCGGCCTGCGCGGGCGTCAGCGGAGCAAGCACGAGTGCGGCGAGCGCCGGCACTGTCAGCGATTTGAAATTCATGGGTCCCCGGCTCCTGAAATTGGCGCGCGTCATTTGATTGCAAGCGCCGTTTCAGCAGGCATTGTTAACCATAGTGGTTAAGTGCGGGTTAAGGATAACGCGGCGTTACCGAATTGATTTCGATAGGCTTTCTTCAGCGCACGCGACCGATTGAAATGCACCGCAATCGCCAAACGAAAACCGCCCGGCATAACCGGGCGGTTGGCAAAATTCCAGGATTTCGAAGCGACTACTTGGTGTAGATCGGCTCCGGCTCGGGAACGTAGGGTTCCGGCGATGTGCAACCATTATTGCCGCCGAACTGATAGCGCAGACCGCCGCGTACCTCATGTGTGTTGATGCCATGGTCGAAGCCGGGTCCGGAACTGCTCACGTCGAAGTCGAACATGCGGCCTCCCTCAATGTGAGAGTAGCGATAGCCGGCATCCAGGATCACCCTGTCGGTAAGGCAATAGGACGCGCCGGCCATGAGCGCGTAGGCAAAGCGCCAATTCTTCGACCCGGGGTTGGTCTCGGTTGTGTTCGGGTCGTGGACGGTATCCCATTTGACGTGCGCGCCGCCGATGCCAGCGCCAACATAAGGCGTGATGCCGTGCCAGGTGCCGATATCGTAATAGGCGTTGGCCAAGAGCAGCAATGCGCTCATTTTCGACACTTCGACCGATGTCGTAACGCCATCGTTGGTTGATCCGTTGAAGTCCGAAGCGAACCAATAGTCGGCTGTCAGGTCGGTACGGAAATGATCGTTGATCTTGTAGCCAATGCCGGCGCCGAGTGAGAAGCCGCCCTTAAGCTCGCCGGAATCGAAAACATTGCTGCCGGGAGGCGGCCCGTAGGTGATATAGTCGATGCCGCGCAAATCCGACTTATGATAGTCGATGTCGCCGCGGATGTACCAGCCGCCGAAATCGGCGGGCGGCTCATAGGCCACAGGCGGCGGCGCTTCCTCGACCACCGGCGTTTCCGCCAGATCGGCGGCGAAAACCGGCCCGGCCACGCCTGCGAACAGCGCGGCAAGGAGAGCCATTTTTGCTGTATTGAACATGCTTGTCACCCCTGAGAACCGTCGGGAAAATCCAACCCGCCCGAATATGATTGACCTCAGTTGTGGATAATGAATTGCAAAAGTTAAAACGCGTTTAACCCTGTCGATTAACCACGAATTCTCGATATTTTAGCAAACAGTCTCTGCCGGCATCACGGTGGGGCCACCCTGCCCGAAACAAAAAGCCCGCCTGGAGGCGGGCCTTGAGATCTTTGAGCGGCAGTTCGCGCCTGCCGCTGGAGGCGGCGCGATCAGGCGGCGCTGCGCGTTTCCGAGATGATGTCGACAATGTCGTTGACCACGGCTTCGACCAGTTGCGGGTCATCGCCCTCGGCCATGACGCGGATCAGCGGCTCGGTGCCGGAGGGCCGGATGACCAGTCGCCCGGCCTTGCCGAGACGGTTGCGCGCATCTTCGATCGCCGCCTTGACCGGGGCTTCCTCTAGCGGCTTGCCGCCGGCGATGCGGACATTCTTCAACAGCTGCGGCACCGGCTCGAACTTCTTCGACAATTCGCTCACCGGGCGGTTCTGCCGCTTGATGCAGGCGAGAACCTGCAGCGCCGAGACGAGCCCGTCGCCGGTGGTCGAGAAATCGGACAGCACGATGTGGCCCGATTGCTCGCCGCCGACATTCAACCCATGCGCGCGCATATGTTCGACGACATAGCGGTCGCCGACCTTGGTGCGGTGCAGCTGCAGCTTCATGTCGCCGAGAAAGCGTTCGAGGCCGAGATTGGACATCACCGTCGAGACGACGCCGCCGCCGGCGAGCCGCCCGTTCTGATGCCAGGATTCGGCGATCAGCGCCATGATCTGGTCGCCGTCGACGATCGTGCCGTTCTCGTCGACGATGACGACGCGGTCGGCATCGCCGTCGAGCGCGATGCCGATATCGGCGCGCACTTCATGCACCTTCTTCTGCAGGCCGGCCGGATGGGTCGAGCCGCATTCCTTGTTGATGTTGAAGCCGTTCGGCTCGACATTGATGGCAATGACCTCGGCGCCCAATTCCCAAAGGGCGGCCGGCGCCACCTTGTAGGCGGCGCCATTGGCGCAGTCGACGACGATCCTGAGACCCGACAGCGACATCGAGCGCGGTAGCGTGCGCTTGGCGAATTCGATGTAGCGGTCATGCACGCCGTCGACGCGCTTGGCGCGCCCGAGCCCGTCGGAATCGGCGAGCGCCAGCTCGATGTCCTTGTCGAGCATGCTCTCGATCCGCTCCTCGATCTCGTCGGAGAGCTTGTAGCCATCAGGCCCAAACAGCTTGATGCCGTTATCGAAGTAGGGATTGTGCGAGGCCGAGATCATGACGCCGATATCGGCGCGCAGCGAGCGCACCAGCATGGCCACCGCCGGCGTCGGAATCGGGCCGAGCAGGAAGACATCCATGCCGGCGGCACAAAGGCCGGCCACCATCGCATTCTCGATCATGTAGCCGGACAGCCGCGTGTCCTTGCCGAGCACGACGCGGTGGCGGTGGCTGCCGCGCTGGAACGACAGGCCGGCGGCCATGCCGACCCGCATCGCGATCTCAGCCGTCATCGGAAATTTGTTGGCGCGCCCGCGAATTCCGTCGGTGCCGAAATAGTGCCCTGCCATGCTAGCCAGAATCCCCGTCGGTTTTTCAGCTGCCCGTAATGCCACAAAATTGGGCAGCACAAATCATCACAATGTATGATCGTATGTTACCAATCCTTAGAAAATCATTGTAGCGATCTGTTCAAGTGTTTCCACAGCCTAAAACGGTGACACGGTCTTGCCGCAATATAGCAGTCACACTAAGCCGCTCGGCGCAGGTTGGTCCGGTAACCCTTCTTTTCGAGGCCGCAGATCGCAATGATTTCATCACCTTGTCGGGAGGACGCGCTTTGCGAGGGTATCGGCGCGAGTTAGCATCTGGCGCAGCCTAGCGTTGAGAGCTATTGATCCACCAAAGGGACACCATCGGCGCAGCAACGGGAGAAACGCCATGCTCATCCATCGACTTGCAACTTTGACGGGTCTTGCCGTCGCAACCTTGTTCATGGCGGCGCCCGCCAACGCGCTTACCATGGCCGAGTGCAGTACCAAGTATAATGCCGCCAAAAACGGCGGCACGCTGAACGGACAGACCTGGAACCAGTTCCGTAAGGCCGAATGCGGCACCGACGCGGCCGCCACCACCGAGACCGCCAAGCCGGCCAAGAAGGCCGCCGCGGCCAAGGCGGACACGACCAAGGCCGCTGCTGCCGCCGACGACGGCGCCACGGGCCTGACGGCCAAGGAATGCAGCGCCAAATACCAGGCTGCGAGGGCTGCCGGCACGCTCAACGGCGTGAAGTGGAACGATTTCCGCAAAACCGAATGCGCCGCCGGCGCCAGCGCCACGGCAGAACCCGCCAAGGCCACCACCAAGGCAGCAGCCGCAGCCGACGATAGCGCCAAGGGCCTGACGGCCAAGGAATGCAGCGCCAAGTACCAGGCCGCCAAAGCTGCCGGCACGCTCAACGGTGCGAAATGGAACGACTTCCGCAAGACCGAATGCGCCGCCGGCGCATCCGCGGCGGTACAACCGGCCAAGGCAACCACCAAGGCAGCTGCCGATAGCAGCGGCAAGGGCCTGAGCATGGCCGATTGCAGCGCCAAGTATCAGGCGGCCAAGTCTGCCAACACGCTGGGCGGCAAGAAGTGGAACGACTTCCGCAAGGCCGAATGCGGCGCCGGCGCCGATGACGACGACACCGTCCCGGCTCCGAGCGAGGCGACTTATACCAGCGAGCCCGAGAAGCCCTCGGTCGCCGCTCCCAAAGGTGTGAAGTTCCCGACCGCGATCTCGAAGAAATACGCCAGCGAGACCCCGGCCAAGGGCCGCATGCACACCTGCCTCGAGCTCTACTACGCCAACAAGGATGCCAACACGCTGAATGGCCTGCGCTGGATCCAGAAGGGCGGCGGCTTCTACAGCCTCTGCAATGCCAAGCTGAAGAGCTGATCGACGGCAGCTGCCGAAACCGACAGACCCGCGAGCCGAAAGGTTCGCGGGTCTTTTTTGTTGCGCGCGAAGACGCCTGGCTTTGTTCGCATGTGCATATCGCGGGAGCTGTCGGAATCGTCAATTCGCCCACACTGCCCGCCAGCAGAGTTATCGATGGTTCGCAAAGATTCCGATTGAACATATACGGAACAAACGGTATACAAAAAGACATCAAGATTTTTGTCAACCAGGAGGGTCTTATGTCCAGATTGAAATTGGTGGGATTGGCTGCGACGGCGGCATTGGTTGCTTGGAGCGTGGCCCCTGCAACCGCGCTGACGATGAAAGAATGCGGCGAGGCCTATCGCACAGCCAAGGAAGGCGGCACTCTGAACGGCATGGATTGGACCGCTTTCCGCACGGAGAAATGCGCGACGTCCGCTGCGGAGAGTGCCAGCGCGGATACGGTCAAAACCGAGCCGCAGCCGAAGAAGGAAACCAGCGCGGCGGTCGCCCCCACTGTAGCGCCGGCGGGCGTGACATTCCCGACCACCCTCGCCGCCGAGTTCAAGACCGAAAAGCCCGCGAAGGCGCGGATGAAGACCTGCCTGCAGGGTTACCACGGCAACAAGGACGCAGGTACATTGAAAGGCCTTCGCTGGATCCAGAAGGGCGGCGGCTATTACAGCCTCTGCAACGCCAAGCTGAAGAGCTGATCGGCCAGCAGCGTTTGAAGATCGAAAAGCCCGCCAACCTCATGGTTGGCGGGCTTTTGTTGAGGTCTTGCCAGCCTCAAGCGCCTTGTTTCGAGAGCCGCAGGAGCGCGACTAGGCTTGAAAGATCGGCATTGGCCTGGCCGGCAGCCACCCCGCGCTTCATCAGGCTTTGCATCGGCAGGACGAGTTCGGCGCTGACATCAGCCGACCTGCCGGCGTCGATCAGATTGACATAGGCATCAGCCTGCAAAACGCCGCGGATTGAAGCCGCGGCGTTTTCTTGGATCGAGTGATTTCAGCTCAGCTAGACGGCTGAGGCTCCATGCCGCCTTCGGGCTCTGGGCCCTTCTTGCGGCGGCCGGACTTCGGCACCGCTGAACCACGGCTTGGCGGTGTGTCGTCGCCGAGGTCGCGTGCGGGCTTCTGCCCGGCGATCAGCTGCTTGATCTCCTCGCCCGAAAGCGTCTCGTATTCGAGCAGGCCTTGCGCCAGCGCAATCCATTCCTTCTTCTTCTTGGTCAGGATGGACTTGGCCGAGACATAGGCCTCGTCGATCAGCCGGCGCACTTCGGCGTCGATGATCTGCGCGGTCTCTTCCGAGATGTTCTGCGTGCGCGCTACCGAATGGCCGAGGAAAACCTCTTCCTGGTTGTCGCCATAGGCGACATGGCCGAGCTTGTCCGAAAAGCCCCAGCGCGTAACCATGGCGCGCGCCAGCTTGGTCGCCTGCTCGATGTCGGAGGAAGCGCCCGAAGTGATGTTCTCCTTGCCGAACTTGAACTCCTCGGCGACGCGGCCACCCATCATAATGGCAAGCCGCGAGACCATGTACTTGTAGCTCATCGAATAGCGGTCGCCTTCCGGCAGCTGCATGACCATGCCGAGCGCACGGCCGCGCGGGATGATGGTCGCCTTGTGCAGCGGGTCGGCGGACGGCACGTTGAGCGCCAGGATGGCGTGGCCGGCCTCGTGGTAAGCGGTGAGCTCCTTCTCGGCCTGGGTCATGGCCGACGAGCGGCGCTCGGCGCCCATCATGATCTTGTCCTTGGCGTCCTCGAATTCGGCCATGGTGACGAGGCGCTTGTTGCGACGCGCCGCCATCAGAGCGGATTCGTTGACCAGGTTCATCAGATCGGCGCCGGAAAAGCCCGGCGTGCCACGCGCGACCACCTTGAGGTCGACATTGGGCGCCAGCGGCACGTTGCGCACATGCACCTTGAGGATCTTCTCGCGGCCGACGATGTCGGGGTTCGGCACCACCACCTGGCGGTCGAAGCGGCCCGGACGCAACAGCGCCGGATCGAGCACGTCGGGCCTGTTGGTGGCGGCGATCAGGATGATGCTCTCGTTGGACTCGAAACCGTCCATCTCGACCAGCAGCTGGTTCAGCGTCTGCTCGCGCTCGTCATTGCCGCCGCCGAGGCCGGCGCCGCGATGGCGGCCGACGGCGTCGATTTCGTCGATGAAGATGATGCAGGGCGCGTTCTTCTTGGCCTGGTCGAACATATCGCGGACACGGGACGCGCCGACGCCGACGAACATCTCGACGAAGTCCGAACCCGAAATGGTGAAGAAGGGCACATTGGCTTCACCGGCAACCGAACGGGCGAGCAGCGTCTTGCCGGTGCCGGGAGGACCGACGAGCAGCACGCCGCGCGGAATCTTGCCGCCCAGGCGCTGGAACTTCTGCGGATCGCGCAGGAACTCGACGATCTCTTCCAGATCTTCCTTGGCCTCGTCGACGCCGGCGACATCCTGGAAGGTGACGCGGCCGTGCGCCTCGGTCAGAAGCTTGGCCTTCGACTTGCCGAAGCCCATGGCGCGCCCGGAGCCGGACTGCATCTGGCGCATGAAGAATATCCACACGCCGAGGATCAGGATCATCGGCAGGTAGGAGATGAGATAGCTGAACAGCGAGGTGGAACCGTCCGATTCAGGACGCGCATTGATGACGACGTTCTTGTCCTGAAGCCGCGAGACCAGCTGCGGATCGCCGGGCGAATAGGTCTGAAAGCCATTCGCGTTGTCGGTGTAGGTGCCCATGATGCGGTCGCCGGCGATGGTCACCGTCTTGACCCGGCCGGCCGCAACCTCTTGCAGGAACTGCGAGTAGGGAACGTCTTGCGAGGCTCCGCGCGTCTGCGGCGTCTGGAACAGATTGAAGAGAGCGATGAGCAGGACCGCTATGATCGCCCAGAGCGCGAGGTTGCGATAATTCGGATTCATCAATTGTCCCGTTGGTACCCTGTGGGGCACGCATATGAGAGGAAACTTGGGCCTAACATAGGGAGAGCGCCTCCCCTTGCCAAGCATAACAGCACGTCTGGGTTAAGCTTTCGCGCCACCATCAACCGGCACTGTGGCGGCTGGAAGGCAAGGTCGGGACCGCCGGCGCGCCGGTCAGTTCGGCGACGGCCCCTGCCAGCGCCAGATCGAAGCTGGGCAGGAAGCGTGCAAAAGGCGCGACGGCCGAGCTGAGGGCGATTGCCGGCGCCGTCGTTACATCCCCTGCAACACCAAGGCATTCGCCGCCGCGCCACAGCGCCGGTTCCGCAGCCAAAGCGGCACGGACAAGGCTTGCTGGCGCGCCATTCCCGGCAGTCCGCTCGGCGGCGGCGGCCGCGCCGAGCGGCGCGATCAACAATGCACCAGAACTGTCGCCCAATGTGATCGCCTCTGCTTCGGTGACCCGCCTGCGACCGTCCCAGAGTCCGGCCGCCAACGGTGCGGCAGCAGGCAGGTCGCGCGATTCACGGTACAGGAAGATGCCGGTGCGCCTCGTATCGACGACCGTCCGCGACAATGTGGCGCAAAGCGGCCCGGCCTGCATGTGCTCAAACAGCGCTTCACTACGCGCCTGGTCCGGCAACAGGGCGACGCCGCCGGTCGCCGCCAGCAGGACACGCAGCCCATAGACCGCGGCTTGCGTGTCGTCTGCGTTGGCGAAACCGGGTTCGAGCCGGATGAGACCCGGTGCCGGCTGGCTGGCAAATTCACCGATCAACGCGGCGGCGCGGCGGCCGAGTTGCTCGCGCTCGGCAGCGGCACGCCTGGCCAGGCCGATCGCCTCGGCAAAACGCTGCCCGCCCCTGTCTTCGTCGAGCACGGCGCGAATGCGCGGCCGTTCGAAATGGGCATCCGTGTTGGTCGGGTCCTCCGTCCAGCCGACATTTTCGCGCCGCAGGAAGGCCCGCAATGCCGCGCGCCGTACGCCGAGCAGCGGCCGCGCGATCCAGATCTGCCAATCATAGAGGGTGGCTGGCGCCATGCCGGCGAGGCCGCGGCCTGCCGTTTCGCCAAGCTCGTGGCCATCATTCCGCGCGGCTCGCATCAGCACGGTCTCGGCCTGGTCGTCGGCGGTGTGGCCGGTCGCGATCACACCGATGCCCTGCGCCTGCGCGGCCTCGGCCAGCAGCCGGTAGCGTGCCTCGCGCGCCGCCGCGGGCAGGCCGGTCGACGGCTTGTCGCCGGACCAGCTAAGTACGCGGTGCGCGATACCGCGCTCGGCACAGAGCTTGGCAACGGCGCGTGCTTCCGCCGCTGCTTCCGGACGCAAACCGTGGTCGATCGTTACCGCCAGCAGCCTGGCTGTCGGGGCACTGCGGTCGAGGTGAGCTTTGAGGAGAAGAAGGAGGGCGGTCGAGTCGCTGCCGCCGGACACGGCCGCAACAGCGCCCTTGGAAAAGTCGATCGTTGAAACGTTCGAAAGGTCAGGCTCGGTATCGAGCATCAATGCATGTCGCCCAAAACTGGTCCCCGGACGCCGACATGCGAGGGGAAGACTAGCACGCCGCCAGCGCCCTTTCCTGTTTGACGCGTTCCTTGAGCGCGGCCGAAATATCGGGATAGCGCTTGCCGATCTCGCCGAAGGTGGCGCAGGCGACATCCTTCTGCTTGAGGCCGACCAGCGACACGCCGAGTTTCAAAAGCATGTCGGGCGCCTTCTTGGCCTTCGGATAGTCCTTGCTGGCGGCGAGGAAAACCTCGGCCGCGTCATGATACTTCTGCTGGCCAAGCAGGGATTCGCCCAGCCAGTAATGCGCGTCTGCTGCCTTGGCGTCCTTGGGGAAGCGGGCGATATGGTCGCGAAAACCCTGCTCGGCGGTGCTGTAATCGCCCGACAGGATGAACTGGTAGGAGTTGCGGTAGATCTCTTCCGGGTTGTTCGTGGCAGGCAGCGCCGCCACCACCGTGCCGTCGGATTTGCCGGTCTTGGGACCGGTCGCCGGCGCCTCGGCGGGCGGAGCCGCACCTTCGGCCGGCGCGGTCGCCTGCGTGTTGCCGCCGGCGTCGACCACATTGCCGTTCTTGTCGACAGTGATGGTGCCGAACGTCTTCGGCGGAGTGCCGGTGATCACCTTGCCGGGATCGCCGGTCTGCGATTCGACGATGACTTCGCCGACGCTCTGGCCGCCATCCGATTGTGCACCCGAATCGGTCGGCGCTTGGCTTCCCGGGGCCTCGGCGACGCTGTTGCCGGTATCGCCATCCGGCGGCGCCGCCTCCGATTTCTTCTGCGCCGGCGGTTGCCCGCTGGAGCCGCCTTCCAACTGCTGGAAGCGGAACTCGTTGTCTTCCTGCTGCTTGCGCATCTGCTCCTGCATCTGCAGGACCTGGAAGTTGAGTTCCTCAATCTTGCCGTTCATCTGCCGCAGCTGTTCTTCGAGGCTGGCGGCGGTGGTGCCGTCCTGCTGCTGCGCGATCTGTTGCTGCTCCGGCTTCTCCTTCTTGCCGAAAATGCCGAGCGTCGGCAGATGGAAGGAAAAGCCGCTATCCGCGGGTTGTCCGGTGCCGCTTGCCGCAGCGGCGAAGCCTGATACGAGCAGCAGCGCAAGCGTGCCGCTCAAGATCGATCTGAAATGCATGTGCCTCTCGCGGTGTAATTCGTGAGTCTGTTCGCGCCTTCCAATCACAGTGGAACCAGCCAGGCGCCCTCGGCTCTTAGCAGGAGGCGAGACTTCGGCCAAATTTTGTTTCCCAATTTTGTTTCCGGGACTGGAACTGAAAAAGGCGGCCATTGGCCGCCTTTCGCATGGAGGTGTTGCAATTTTGCGACACAAGCAATTCCAGGAAAAGTGTGAAACGGTTTTCCGTCCGGAATTGCGTCAGGATAGGCGCGCCGCTGTCTTGCCCATCAGGAACCGGCGCCGGAGAGCGTGGTGACCGCGCGGCGATTCTGCGACCAGCAGGAGATGTCGTCGCAAACCGCGACCGGACGTTCCTTGCCGTAGGAAATCGTCTTCAGGCGGCTTGCCGAAACGCCCCTGGCGACCAGGAAGTCGCGGGTGGCGGCAGCGCGGCGGGCGCCAAGCGCAAGATTGTATTCACGCGTGCCGCGCTCGTCGGCGTGGCCTTCGACGACGATGGCATACTGCTTGTACTGGTTCAGCCACTGCGCCTGGCGCGACAGCGTCGTCTGCGCGTCGGCGCGGATCGAAGACGAATCCGTATCGAAGAAGATGCGGTCGCCAATGTTGACCGTGAAGTCCTGCGCCGAACCAGGCGTTGCGGCGCCCGCGCCATTGAGACCGAGGTCGGCGGCGCTGTTCGGGGTCTTCTTCGAGGCGCAACCGGTGATGGCGAGCATCGCGATCAGCGCAATCATCGCCGGGTTTCTGGTAAGTGCTGCGATACGGCCCATGCCGCCTCTCCTTCGTATTCGAGTGATTTCGTTGATCACCCAGTAACCACGTTTGGGTTAACCAGCATTCAAGAAACACGGTTAAAATTTGGTTTCAGCCGCCCGTCCGCAGCCGAATAACCTCATGCCACAATGGTCGCGGACCGTAGGCGGAAATGCGGCCAAAAGGCGACTTCGGCGTGAAAAAAGCCCCGAAACGGGGCTTTTGAGGCACTGTTGCCAAGTTGCAACAAGCGAGCGGAGGCTCGCCCAAAACTTGGTTTATTCCAGCAACGGCGACCACGCCGGGTCAGACGCAAAATTCGCCGTCGGGATCGACTGTTCGTTGCGGCCGGTGAGATCGACGGAAACCAGTTTTGGGCCGCCGGCGGAGTCGCGGAAGAACATCAGCACGCGGCCGTTGGGCGCCCAGGTCGGCCCTTCCTGCTGGAAGCCGGACGACAGGATGCGCTCGCCAGAGCCGTCGGTCTTCATGACGCCGATCTGGAATTCGCCGCCCGTCTGTTTGGTGAAGGCGACGAGGTCGAAGCGCGGCGACCACACCGGCGTCGAATAGACGCCGTCGCCGAACGAAATGCGGGTCTGGCCCGAACCGTCGGCGCCCATCACATAAATCTGCGCGCGGCCGCCACGGTCGGAGGTGAACACAACCTTGCTGCCGTCGGGCGAATAAGACGGCGAGGTGTCGATGGCGGTCGAGTTGGTCAGCCGCGTCGTTGAGCGGCTGCGCAGATCCATGGCGAAGATGTTGGAATTGCCGTCGTCGCGCAGCAGGCTCATGATCACCTTCTGGCCGTCGGGCGAGAAGCGCGGAGCAAAGGTCATGCCGGGAAAGTTGCCGACAAGTTCGCGCTGCCCGGTCTCGATCTGCAGCAAATAGACCCGCGGCTGACCGCTTTCGTACGACATGTAAGTGATTTCCTGCCGATTCGGCGAGAAACGCGGCGTCAGCACGATCGATTTGCCGTCCGAGAGATAGCGGACGTTGGCCCCGTCCTGGTCCATGATGGCGAGCCGTTTCTTGCGCGCATTCTTGGCGCCGGATTCGTCGATGAAGACGACGCGGGTATCGAAATAGCCTTTCTCTCCGGTCAGCCTCTCATAGATCGCGTCGGCGATGATGTGGGCGACGCGCCTGGTGTTGGCATCGTTGGCGAAGAACTGCTCGCCGGACATCTGCTGGCCGGCAAAAGTGTCCCACAACCGGTACTGGGCGCGGATGCGGCCGTCCGCCTCCTTGCCGACGCTGCCGGTTACCAGCGCCTGCGCGTTGATCACCTTCCAGTCGTCGAAGCGCGGCTGCGCATCCGGATTGGCGATCTTCTCGATGAAGGCTGTCTTGTCTATCGGTGCGAACAGGCCGGAGCGTTTCAGATCGGCGCTGACGATATCGGAGATCTGGGCGCCAATCTCACCTTGAAAATCGGTGATCGCGATCGGCAACGGCTCGACATTTCCCTTGTTGACGTTGATCTCGACGAGTGCTCGCGCCGGCAAGGTGGCAACGGCAGTCATGCCCAGCGCCATGGCTGCAATCGTCAGGAGCGGCTTGAGGATGGATTTCATGTCGTCTCGCTTCTCTTAACTGATTTTGTGGACGCCAGACTTAAAGCCCAAGCATCTCTCTGGGATCGAAAGTGACCCGAACCTGGGCCCAGATATCCTGCTTGCCGGCAGGAACCTGCAGGCCGGCCATGTTGCATTTCTGGACGGCACGCACCGCACTCTCGTCGAACTGCTGGTTTCCGCTCGATTTCTCGACGGTCGGCCGGCCATCGAGCTTGCCGGAGGCGTCGAGGTTGAACAGGACCACGGCGACGAAGTTTTCCGAACCCTCGAGCCCCACGGGAAGGGTCCAGCAACCGCCGAGCTGATCCGACAAAGCGCCCATTTCGCTTTGCGACAGCTTCTGGCCCTGGGTCTTGTCGGCGCCGAGCGACGCCTGCTGCGTCGAGCGCTTGGCGCCGCCGCCGGATGGCTTCTGCTTGTCGAGGAGAGCTGAAATCTCGTCAGCGTTGAACTGCTTGTCCTCGGACTTCGGCTTGGACGAGGCTTCCTTGACCGGCTTGTCGGCATCCTTGCGATCCGGCGCTTTGGCGCTTTCAGCCTGCGCCGGCTGCGGCTTCGGCCGCGCTTCGGGCGCGGGTGCGGAATTCGGCAGCTGCGCCTCCTCCGGAGGCTGCTGTTCCGATATGGCCTCGGCGACCGCGTCGGGCTTGACCTCAGGCTTCGGCTCGATGGCGGCGGTCGTGTCCGGTTGTGGCGCTGGCGCCGGCGCCTTCGCCGGGGTGGGCTTCGGCTCCGTCTGCTTGACCGGCTCGGGCTTGACCTCTTCCTTCGGCTGCGGCACCGGCGCCACTTCCGTCGCTGGAGTCGGCTTCGGCTCTTCCTTCGGCTTCGGCGCGTCCTCGGTCTTAGGCTTCTCTTTCGGTGTCGGCGCCGGCGGCGGGGCCGACGCCAGCTCCACCGGCTTCGGCTTGGCCTCGTCCGTCACCGGTTTGTCGGTATCGACGCTGTTCTCACCAATCTTCTGTGCCTCTGGCACGATATCGGGCCGCTTGGTCGGGGTCGGCGCCGGCTTTTCGCGCATCACTGCTTTCTTGTCGCCCTGCAGCGTCTGCGCGACGGCCTCCACCGGCACGATTGCGACCGAGACCGATTCAGCATCGGACGCAGGCATGGCAGGCGGCGACGACAGCGTGAACAGCCCGAAGGCTAACGCTACCGTGTGCAAGATCACCGATGTGGTGAGGCCGGTCCGCATCTTGGTGCTACTGTTCCTGTTCCTGCAGTGAAACCAGGCCGATGTTCTTGTAACCAGCGGCCGAAATGCGGGCCATCACCTTCATGGCGGTGCCATAGTCGGTCGACTTGTCGCCGCGGATGAAGATGCGTTCGTCATAGCCGGTCTTGGAGATCGCCTGCAGCTTGGCGACCAGTTCGTCGATCGAAATTTCAGTCTCCTGCAGGAAGATCTTGCCGGCCGCGTCGATCGAAACGGTGATCGGCTGGGTATCGACGTTCATCGCCTTGGCCTGCGTGTCCGGCAGGTCGATCGGCACGCCGACCGTCAGCAAGGGTGCCGCGACCATGAAGATGATCAACAGCACCAGCATCACGTCGACCATCGGCGTGACGTTGATTTCTGATATCAGCGCGTGATGACGGCCACGCCGCCTGTGACCGCGCCCGCCGCGTCCCGAGATGCCTACCGACATACCCATCTTGCTGCTCCTCAGGCCTTCGGTGCGACTTTTTCATCGATTTGGCGCGAGAGTATGGCGGAGAACTCGTCCGAGAACCCTTCCATGCGCACCGCGATCTTGTTCGCGTCCGATGACAGCTTGTTGTAGGCGATGACGGCCGGGATAGCGGCGAGCAGGCCGATGGCCGTTGCCAGCAGCGCCTCGGCGATGCCGGGCGCCACCACCGAAAGACTGGTGTTCTTGGAAGCGGCAATGGCCTGGAAAGAGGTCATGATGCCGATGACGGTGCCGAACAGGCCGATGAAGGGTGCGGCCGAACCGGTGGTGGCGAGAAAGCCGAGCCGTCCTTCCAGCCGCTCCATCTCGCGCGTCAGCGCCAAATCCATCGCCTTGTCGATGCGGGTCTGCAGGCCGAGCGGCGACTTGGCGCCCTTCTCGAAGCTTTTCTTCCATTCGCGCATGGCTGCGACGAAGATCGCGCCCATGCCGGTGGTCTTGCGGTCCGCCAGCGTGCGGTAGAGCTCCTCCAGCGACTGCCCCGACCAGAACACCTGTTCGAAGCGGTTGAGCGACAGCCGCATGCGGGCATAGCTGACCAGCTTGTCGACGATGATCGCCCAGGTCCAGATCGAAGCGCAGAGCAGACCGATCATGACCAGCTTGACCACCCAGCCGGCCTGCATGAACAGCGCCCAAATCGACAAATGCGCTGCCGGGTCGGCGAGTGCGATATTTTCCATCGTTCAAGTCCTTAAGATTTTCCGGGCATCGCTGGCGGCTGGCCCATGGGCATCCCTTGTGGTCCGTTCGCGCTAGGCTTGCGGATTACCCCAAAATGCACCGTTAGCGGCCTTTTCAGGGCAAATATTGGTGAAAGGAAGGCGCGCGGATTCTTCCAATCTTCACCAATCTCTTCATGAACCGTTATGGTTAAGGATGGGTTAGGAAATATGGCGCGGCGCATTGCCGCGCCCCGGCACGCAGGCAGGCTGTTCACAAACGATCGAAAACGCTGCCAATCAGGCCGCTCGTTGCAGGCTGGCAGGCCCTGGATATCAGCTTGCTCTCGGTAGGAAGGCCGCGATCCATTCCTTGGGAAAGCGTTTCGGCCGGCCGTTCTCACCGATGATCGCCGCCTGGACCTTCGCCTCGACTAACACCTCGGCGCGGCGCTTCAATTGCTGTGCCATGACGATGCGGGCGCCGGAAATGTCTTCGGTGCGAGTGTCGATGGTCAGGATATCGTCCATGCGGGCGGGCGAACGAAAATCGATCTCCATGCGCCGCACCACCCAGACGATGCGTTCGCCATGCTTGCCTTCGTGAAGTTCGGTGTGATGGACGCCGGCGAGCCTTAGATAGTCCGAGCGGCCGCGCTCGAAGAATTCGAGATAGCGCGCATGATAGACGACGCCGGAGAAATCGGTGTCGGCATAATAGACCCGAGCCATCAGCCGATGGCCGAACTCCGTCAGCGCGCCGGAAAGCCCGGCTGTGAGTGCCGCCGATTCACCATGATCGTCCATCGCGCTTTCCTTTTTGCCCCAAGCGGGGCACCTGTCCTGCCAAAATCACCAGCGCAGCAAATCGGATGGCACTGTTGAAGGCGATGATCAAGACCTTGATGGCGGCGCTGCTGGTGCTTGCGACATCCGTGCTGCCCGGCCACGCCGCGAGCTTTTCGATGAAGCGCGGCCTCAACCTCGACCAGTGGACGACCTGGGTCGGGGAAGACAAATGGAACGATCCCAAGGCCATCCTGCCGTATCCGGAATGGCGCAAGTTCCTCAACGAGGAAGACCTCAAGGCGCTGAAGGCCGCCGGCTTCGACTTCCTGCGCATGCCGGTCGACCCCTCGCCGTTTATGTCGGACCAGACGCTGGCGCTGCGCGACGACCTTTATGCCAGCGTGCGGGACTCGGCCCGCATGATCAACCGCGCCGGCCTGAAAGTGATCGTCGACATGCACCTGATCCCCGCCGGAGGCGGCCGCGAGATCGGCATGGGCCAGGTGATGGACGATCCGGCCACCTTCGACGCCTATGTCGAGGTCATCCGCAAAATGGCGCGCACGCTCGCCACCGAGGACCCGACGCAGGTCGCTTTCGAGCCGATGAACGAGCCGATCGTCGATTGCGACAGCGACGGCACCAGCCTGTGGCCCGAGCGCCAGCAGAAATTGTTCGCGGCCGCGCGCGCCTCCGCCACCAGGCTGACGCTGATCCTGACCGGCGCCTGCTATTCCAATGCGGCGTCACTGGTCAGGATCGACCCGAAGACGATCCCCGACGACAACATCATCTGGACCTTCCACTCCTACGATCCGTTCCTGCTGACACATCAGGGCGCGACCTGGGCCGGCGATTTCATCCCCTATGTCACCGGCCTGCCCTACCCGCTGACCGCGGTGCCGCGCGCCGAGCTCGATGCAAAACTGGACGCGGTCCGCGCCAAGATGAAGGCTGAGGCGCCGTGGACCAGGCGAAGCGGCCTGCTCGCCTATCTCGACGAGCAGGTGGCCAGCATAGACACGGACGAAAAGCTGCTCGGCGTCATGGATGCGCCGTTCGAAAAGGTCGAGGCCTGGGCCAAGGCCAACAGCATCAAGCCGGAAAACATCACGCTGGGCGAGTTCGGCATGATCCGCCAGGAATATGGCAACCCCTATGTCATGCCGCCGCAATACCGCGCGGCTTACGTCAAGGACATGATCGCGCGCGCCGAGGCGCATGGCTTCTCATGGTCGGTGTGGAGTTTTGGTGGCGCCTTCGGTATCGTCGACGCTTTCAACGGCGAAAAGGCCGAGCCTGCCGTGATGGATGCGATCCGGTCGCTGCCTTAGGCCGTGAACCCATAAATCGGCCGCGCTGACGGCTCGCGAGGGTCCCCTATACCTTGGTAGCGATCAAATTCGGCATCGCAGCGAAATGATGCGATGGGATGCCGGCATGGCCGGCCACATCGGCAGCGAGGTTGGCGAATCCTGATTATTCGGGAAGACCTGAAGCGCGCATTGCTTCGATAAGAGGTGCTGCGAGTACCGGCACGCAACCGATGGCGGAGCACTGGCCATTGCTGCTGAAGTTGGGTTGAAGTTGTATCACGCGCTCGGCAGCCGCGTTCGCATCTTCCATTCGTCCGAGTTTAGCAAGCGCCGCGGCCAGAAACATGTGCGAGACGCTGAAACCTGGTTTGCTACGAATGGCCCGTTGCGCTGCCGCCGCAGCATCTTCATAGCGCCCGCGAAGAAAATGACCCATGCATATGCCATGCAGCGCCGCCGTAATCCACGGATCGAGTGGACTAAGGCGGATACCCCGCTCGCCCCATTCGATGGCACGCTCGGCTTCCCCTCCCCAGCCCAAAATCAACGCGCCCCACGAATATGCCCACGCTGCCGATGGGGAGATTGCAAGAGCGGCCTCGAACGTTTCCTGAGCCAAGATACGGTTATGTTCGACAAGACCGATAGCGATTGCGGCATAGACAAGTGCTGGGGCATCGTCGGGGCCAAGCGCCACTGCAGTATGTGCGTGCTGTATCGCAGCTGTGCGATTGTCTTCACGCCTTCCCGCTCGGAGATATAGGATTTCATTGCAAAACGCCGTCTGGCCGTGCGCGAGCGCGTAGTTCGGCTCAAGTAAAAGTGCGCGCTCAAGGAGTGGCACTGCCTGCGACGCGCCCTCCGGCATCCCAGTATCCACCAGAGGCGTCGCACGTAGCACGAGGTCGTAGGCGTCGAGATTTTCAGGCCGTTTGCGCTTCGCCCGTTCAATTTCGGCTTGGCGCAGGCTGGGCTCGATCGCGGCGACAGTGCTCAAAGTAATTTCATCCTGCAAAGCAAAGATGTCGTCGACAGCGCGGTCGTAGCGATCTGCCCAAATATGGGCCCTGGTCTCCGCGTCAATGAGCTGGGCTGTGATCCGTACTCGGTCGGTTGCCCTTCGCACGCTGCCTTCCAACACGTAACGAACACCTAGTTCCCGTCCAACCTGCCTGATGTCAACGGACCGCCCCTTATACGTGAAGGTCGAATTGCGGGCGATCACGAACAGCCATTTGAAACGGCACAGCGCAGTGATGATGTCTTCCACCATGCCATCAGCGAAGTACTCTTGCTCCGGGTCACCGGACATGTTCTGAAACGGCAGAACCGCGATTGAAGGTTTGTCGGGTAATGGCAGCGGTCGATTGCTATCCGAAGTCGTTGCCTGTGGCGCGTTACCAAGTTTGACGCCATATAGTCGAACCACTCTATCAATGTTCTTCAGCGATCGTTCGCCTAGATCATCGAACTCGAATTTCGTTTTTCCCCTGACTTGTTCGAACGCACTTCCCGACAAACACACGCCGCCCGGCGCGCACTCGTTCTCAACGCGCGCGGCCACATTCACGCCGTCACCAAAGATGTCGTTTTCGTCCCTGATAATGTCGCCGATGTTGATGCCAATGCGAAAGGCAATCTGTCCTTCCCGCCCGGCCATCTTCTCTTGAACAGCCATGGCGCAAGTCACCGCGTCGACAGCGCTAGCGAATTCGACCAAGAGGCCATCGCCAGTTGTCTTAACGATCCTGCCCTTGTGCTCCGCAATGGCTGGATCAACGATTTCGCGGCGGATGGCTTTAAGGGCTTCGAGCGTGCCGACTTCGTCAGCGCCCATTAACCGCGAATAACCGGCAACATCCGCTACCAACACCGCCGCTAACCGTCTCTCAACGCGCGCCGTAACCACCGCCACCCCCTGCTAGTTTGGACTGAATATAGCAGGATGAACCTCCGGCGGGAGACTTGGAACCCCGACAATAATCCACCACCGCCGCAGCACTCCAATCCGCCATCGTCACCCGGACGAAGGGTCGGGGTCTGGAATCCGCGCCAGGGCCGCTTTGGGTCATACGCGACAGGGCCGGACCAGCAGCAAGTCCGGCGATGTCCGTTATGCTGAAGGGAAGCGGAAGTAAATTCAGAGCATTAGTAGGACCGCGACCAACCATTGCGGGTTGGTGGCACTGTCCTAGATGTGATTCAAGCTCCGAAACCGGAGCCCCGAATCATGCGCGACGAACTCAGCGACTACGAATGGACCGCTATCGAACCGATGCTGCCGAACAAGCCGCGTGGGGTTCGGCGTGTAAACGACCGTCGCGTGCTCAATGGCATCTTCTGGGTCCTCCGTCGCAACCCGAAATGACAAACTCGCAGCTAACTATCTGGCGTTCGTCAAACTCGCATCAATCCGAATTTGGCTGCGTGCTAATGAGTCCACGCCCTAGTCAGGGGCGAGGCCTAAGCGGAACCAAGATCGATCTGCAGGATCTCCGGGCGCATGCCGAACCGCACCGGTGCGATGCTGAAGCCGAGTCCACCCGACACAATCAGGTTGCGGTCATTCTCGACGACATGGCCATAGGCGAAACGGTTGCCGAAGCGGGACGGCACCACCGGCGAATAGCCGAACAGCCGGACCTGCCCGCCATGGGTGTGGCCTGACAGCGTCAGCGAAACCCGGCCCGGCACTTTCGGAAAAATGTCGGGCTCGTGGGCAAGCAGGATGATGGGCGCCTGGTCGCTCACTTTGGCCAGCGTGCCGTCGAGATCGTCCAGGCCCTTGCCACGGCTCCGGCCCCAGGCCTGGCCGGGGAGCAATGCCAACTGATCGGCAAGACCGGCGAGCCAGAAGCCGTGCCCGTCCTTTTCCAGGCGTACGACATCGTTTTCCAGCACCGGAATGCCGACGGCCTCCAGCGCCTTGCGTGAAATCGTCGGCCCGGCGCCAGCCTTTTGGGCAGTACGGTCTTCCCACCAGTCATGGTTGCCGAGGATCGACCAGACGCCGAGCGGCGCCTTGAGACCGGAAAGTGCCGGCGCCCATTCCGACGCATCCACCCAGCCCGTCACCATGCGCGTGCCGGCCGGATAATCGCCAAGCATGAGGATCACATCCGGCTTGAGCGCGTTCGCCTCAGCCGCAAGCGAAGCGATCCGCTCCGGCGTCATCCAGGGGTGGCAGGCATGGATGTCGGAGAGCACGACGGCGCGCAGCTTCAGCCCTGTCGGCCAATGCGGCGGCGTCAGCTGATAGCGCTTCACATGCGTCAACAGCATCGGCTCGATGCCAACCGCATAGGCGCTGAGCGAAGCCAGCGAAAGGAACGAACCCCCGACGAATTTCAGGAACCCGCGTCTGGTGATCACTTTCCTGGCTCCGATGCTTGATCGGAGCGGTCCGCGCCGACATTAGACGCCCGATAAAATCCAGGAATGCGCCTTCACGCTGGCGGGCTTGAGGAGATTCTGCGCAGACAATCCGTTCCGGAGGACAAATCTCCGTTACTCTTCCTGGAACAGGTTGATCTGCTGCTGGGCCAGGTCCTTCGGCGCATCGAGGCCGAGATGGCGCCAGGCGTTGGCGGTCAGCACGCGGCCGCGCGGCGTGCGCTGGATGAAACCCTGCTGGATCAGATAGGGCTCGATAATGTCCTCGATGGCATCGCGCGGCTCGGACAGGCCGGCGGCGATGGTCTCGATGCCGACCGGCCCGCCGCCGAAATTGCGGGCGATCATCGAGAGATAGCGGCGGTCGAGCGCGTCGAGGCCGAGCCCGTCGACCTCCAGCCGCGTCAGGGCTTCGTCGGCAATCTGCCTGTCGACATGACCGTCGCCGGCGACGGAAGCGAAATCGCGCACCCGGCGCAGCAGCCGGCCGGCGATGCGCGGCGTGCCGCGGGCGCGGCGCGCGATCTCCAGCGCACCGTCGTCGCCGAGCGGCATTTGCAGTATGCGGGCGCCGCGTCGCACGATCTGCTCCAGCTCCTCGACCGAATAGAAATTGAGCCTGACCGGAATGCCGAAACGGTCGCGCAGCGGGTTGGTCAAAAGGCCGAGCCGGGTGGTAGCGGCAACCAGGGTGAAGCGGGCGAGATCGATCTTGACCGAGCGCGCCGCCGGGCCTTCGCCGATGATCAGGTCGAGCTGGAAATCCTCCATCGCCGGATAGAGGATTTCCTCCACCGCCGGATTGAGCCGGTGGATCTCGTCGATGAACAGCACGTCACGGTCTTCGAGATTGGTGAGCAGCGCGGCGAGATCGCCGGCCTTGGCGATGACCGGGCCCGAGGTCGAACGGAAATTGACGCCGAGCTCGCGCGCCATGATCTGCGCCAGCGTCGTCTTGCCAAGCCCCGGCGGCCCGACGAACAGCACATGGTCGAGCGCTTCGCTGCGGCCCTTGGCGGCCTCAATGAAGACTTTGAGATTGGCCCTGACCGCCGCCTGGCCGACGAAATCGGCGAGCGTCTGCGGCCGCAAAGTCTGCTCGGCATCCTCGCCGCGCTTTTCCGGGGCAATGAGGCGAGGGGAAAGGCTCATGCCGCCTTCCTCGCACAGGGTAAAGGAGGGGGCAAGCAACCGCTCACCGCGCCAGTTCCTTCAACCCGAAGCGAATGAGCTTCGAGGCATCCGCCTCCTCGCCCGCCGTCTTCAGCGCCGCTGCTACCGCATTGGCCGCCGTGTCGCGCGAATAGCCGAGATTGACCAGCGCCGAGACGGCGTCGGTGATCGGCGCCGGCGCGACACCCTCGCCGAGTTCCTGCTTCAGGCCGATCGTGCCGGAGGCGGTTCCAGCATAGGCCGGCGCCTTGTTCTTCAATTCGGTGACGATGCGCTCGGCCACCTTCTTGCCAACGCCGGGCGCGCGGCTGACCATGGCGATGTCGCGCAGTGCGATCGCGTTGGCGAGGTCGGCCGGCGCCAATGTCGACAGGATCGCCAGCGCCACCTTGGCGCCGACGCCCTGCACATTGGTCATCAAGAGCCGGAACCATTCACGCTCCAGTATCGACTGAAACCCGTAAAGCCGGATCATGTCCTCGCGCACATAGGTCTCGATGAACAGCACGACCGCTTCGCCCGGCGACGGCAGCGAGGCCAGAGTGCGCGCAGAGCAATAAGCGACATAGCCAACGCCATGCACGTCGACGAGGCAGAAATCCTCGTCGATCTCGTCTAGCGTGCCCTTGAGCTTGCCTATCATGCTCAATAGCCTTTCATGATGCCAACGCCGCCATCCTGTAGGCGACGCTTTGCCGGTGATGCGCGTGGCAAATGGCGATGGCCAGTGCGTCGGCGGCATGTTCGGTGTCGAAAGTGGCTTTCGGCAACAGCACCTTGACCATCATGTGGATCTGCTTCTTGTCGCCATGGCCAACGCCGATCACCGCCTTTTTGACGGCATTGGGGGCATATTCGGCGACGACAAGGCCGGCGCGCGCCGGCACCAGCATGGCGATGCCGCGCGCCTGACCGAGCTTCAGCGTCGCTACCGCATCCTTGTTGACGAAGGTTTGCTCGACGGCCGCCTCCTGCGGCATGGCAGCGTGTAGGATCTCGGCCAGCCCGTCATGCAACTGACAAAGCCGTGTCGCAAGCGCCGCCTTGTCGTCGGATCGCACGGTGCCGGAGCCGACGAAGCGCAGCGAATTGCCGAGGCTTTCGACGATGCCCCAGCCGGTGCGCCTCAGCCCCGGGTCGATACCGATGATGCGAATCGCTTCCCCCATCCGCCAAGTTTACCTCCGGCGGACAGCGATGCCAGCGAAATGTGAACAAACCGGAAACGGGAGGCGTTTTAACCCCGGGCGAAAGCCGTGTTGAGCAGCGTGATCTGGTCGGAAACCGGATTGACACGGCGGACGGCGGACGGCGTCTCGGTAAACGCGCCGCCATAGATCTCCTCGTCCATGCGGCGCACCAGAGCCTGGAGGCGCAGCGAGCGTGTGACGAGATCGAGGAAATCCTTCGGCAGTTCGTTCCAGCCGGCCGCCTCGTCATGCGCCGACGCGGTGTCGAGGCGAACCTTGGATTTTTCCGAAGCAACCTGGTCGCGGGTCATCTCGCCGGAGTTTGCCGCCCGCTGCAAAAGCAGCCAGGAGGCAACCTGCATCAGCCTGGTGGTCAGCCGCATCGATTCGGCCGCATAGAGCGTCGCCGCCAGCCTGGACAACTTTTTGGCCTCGGCCCGGCCCTTGCCGTCGAGATATTCGGCTGCTTGCTCAACCAGGCCCATACCTTCCTGGTAAAGCGGTTTGAAGGATTGGGAGAAAACCCGGCGTTCCGCCAGTTTGATGGTTTTGGCGATGCCCTTCGAAGGCTCGTTCATCGATACGCCCCTGCACTACCCCGTCGGCTGATTCGGCTTCTTCGCCGTCACGCCGGCACCCTAGATGACTGAAGCTTGAAAATGCGCTTCGCCGCCGTTGAAGGCAAGCACATGTTTAACAAACGGTTAACGCCGGCGGATGGGCGCGAGGCAGCCCAAAATGCGGACAAAAAAAGAGCCGCGGATAAGGCGGCTCTCAGGAGTTTAACAGGGAGGCGTCAAACGAAGTGGCTCCAACCACTCGGTAAGAATCCAGATAACTGGATGGACATAGTAAACACCTGTAAAGCTTAATGAACCCTTAACGCAGCGGATATTTCTTGATCGACCGCTGCCGTTCTGTGCCGTATCAGCACAACGGCCTAAGAACCGGATCGTCAGCTTGCTCCATCAAACCGCGGTAACAGACTGGCGCGCCGACGCGACATCGTTCCGAAACACGCGTTGCGCTAAACGCCCGCTCCTCACACCGTCGCGCACAAATCCGTGCCGCCGCAACCCACCGGAACTGCCCAGGAGCAACCTATGGACTGGTATTCGATCGTCAAATTCCTCCACGTCGCCACAGCCATTTTGTGGGTCGGAGGTGGGTTCGTGCTGTTCCTGCTCGGCATGCTTGCCGAGCGCGCCGGCAACATCGAGGAAAAGCTGCAGGCGATCCGTGCCAGCGGACAACTGGGCGGCAGGTTTTTCGCACCGATGTCGATGCTGACGCTGATCTTCGGCCTGATCATGTGCAGCTTCTGGGTGGGATTCGCAGATTTGTGGATTGTCATCGGTCTCGTCGGCTATGCCACGACCTTTTCGATCGGCATGTTCGTCTTCAAACCAATCGGCGAGCGCATGGGAGCGATGATCGCCAAGGAGGGAATGTCACCTGCCGTCCTTGCTATGGGCCAGCGCATGATGAGCGTGGCACGCTTCGACTATGCAGTGATGCTGGTCGTGGTCGCGGACATGGTGCTCAAACCGACCGAGCACGACATCGGCATTCTCGCCGGCATGATCTTGGTCGTCATCGCCGGCGCCGCACTGGCCTTTGGCGGCAGTCGCCCCCTCGTGCCGAGCGCTGTCTAACACCGAGAATATGTAGGCGACCGTGCGGCCGCCTCGCGCTGCTTTACAGCAGGCCGGCGATCCCGTCCCACAGCAGCTTGACCGCGACCACGGCCACGGTCGCGTATGTGAAGGGATAAAAGATCTCCGGCCGCATGCGCCGTACCAGCCAGGCGCCGGCAATGGTGGCCAGCGGTGCCAGCGGCATCAGCACGGCGGACGCCGTCAGATTGGCGGTGTCGAACTGGCCGAGCGCGAAATAGGGGATCAGTTTCAGCGCGTTGGTGGCGGCAAAGAAAATCGCCGATGTCCCCGACAGCACTTTCGGATCGAGCCGGATCGGCAGCGCATAGACCTGGAAGGGCGGGCCGCCGACATGGGCGACGAAGCTGGTGAAGCCGGCGACGGTGCCCCAGAAGGCGGCTGCGATGCGGTTTGGCGCCGCCGCATGGTCGGAACCGTGGCGGAACTGCAGATAGAGCCAGCGCAGCACGAAGATGAGCGCGACGGCACCGACGATCAGCCGCACCATTTCTTCGGTAACCAGGGCTGCCGTCAGCCAGCCCAGCCCGATGCCGATCACCGCGCCCGGCATCATGTCGACCAGCATCTTGCGGTCATAGACACCCCACCACGTCCACACCGAAACGATGTCCATCAGGCACAGGATCGGCAGCAGGATAGCGGCCGCCTGCACCGGCGGCATGGCCAGCGCCATCAAAGGCACGCCGACAAAGCCGACAGCGCCGCCAAAGCCGCCTTTCGACAGGCCGACAAGGATCACCGCCGGAATGGCGGCGGCATAGAACCACGGATCGGCGAGCAGACCTGACATGAAATGGGGGAGGCTGGAGGGAAGACTGGCCCTGCAATAGCCCAGAAACCCGTGCACCGCGACCATGAAAATGCCGGCTGTGGCGATCAATTGTGCGTAAGGCACCCGGCGTCGGATTTGCGGCACGATTGCCGTCGATGCATAAGGCACCGTCCCCGCATGAGGTTTCGAGAATGAGCGAAGTCCAGATCCGCCGCGCCGAGGAAATTGACCTGCCGGCCATCGTCGCCATGCTTGCCGACGATCCGCTCGGCCGCAGCCGCGAAGACGCAAGCGAACCGCTGGCCAAAGCCTATCGCGACGCCTTTGCGGCTGTGAACGCCGACCCCAACCAGTTTCTGGCCGTGATGACGGACGGCGGCCGCGTCATCGGCACGCTGCAGATCAGCTATCTTGCCGGCCTGTCGCTGCAGGGCGCCTGGCGCGGCCAGATCGAGGCTGTCCGCGTCGCCGCCGACCGGCGCGGTGAAAGGCTGGGACAGCGCCTGCTGGAATGGGCGGTCGAACAATGCCGCGCACGCGGCTGCAAAATTGTCCAGCTGACCACCAACAAGAGCCGCCACGACGCGCACCGCTTCTATGACCGGCTCGGCTTCAAGGCCAGCCACATCGGCTACAAGCTGGATCTTTAGCTAAAACGAAGCTTACCCGAGTGGAGGCGGTCGGCGCCGGATCGGCTGCGCCTTGATGATGGCGGTGCTGGTTTCGGCCTTGTCGGCGATGCGGTCGAGCAGCTTGTCGAGCTCGCTCATCGAACGCACATAAAGTCGCGCCACGAAACAATCGTCGCCGGTGACCTTGTCGCATTCGCCGAACTCGGGGATCTCCTCGATCAGCTGCTGCACGATATGCAACTTGCCCGGCAATGGCCGGATACGCACGATCGCCTGCAGCGGATAGCCCAGCGCCTCCGGGTCGATCTCGACAGTGAAGGCGCGGATGACGCCGCGCTCCTCGAGCCGCCGCAGCCGCTCGGACACGCTGGGCGACGACAGCCCGATCTGCTGCGCCAGTTCCTTCAATGATGTCCGGGAATCCTTGACCAGGATGTCGAGAAGCTTTCTGTCCAGATCGTCCAGCATTTTCATTCTCTCGCAAAAGGCGAAGATCGCCTTATTAAATTAGGTCATTCACGCATATCACCTTTCATGAGGCATATAAACCCTCAGGATCGCATGAGATTATCCAGCCCCAAACAGATATCGGAGGTATTGTCATGGACAGCACGGTGCGCGGCACGATCGAGATGACGGCGGCGATGACAATCATCGGCACGATCGGCTGGTTCGTCGTCATGTCGGGCCAGCCCGTCATGGACGTGGTGTTCTGGCGCTGCGCCTTCGGTGCGGTGGCGCTGCTCATCACCTGTGCAGCACTTGGGTTGCTGCGCGGCAGGCTGACATTGCGCATTCTTGCCATCGCCGCTATCGGCGGGGCGGCCATCGTCATCAATTGGCTGTTGCTGTTCAGCGCGTTTTCCCGCGCGTCGATCTCGATCGCCACGGCAGTCTACAACACCCAGCCCTTCATGCTGGTCGGCTTCGGGGCGCTGTTCTTCGGCGAGCGGCTGACCCTGACCAAGCTGACCTGGCTCGGCATCGCCTTCGCCGGCATGCTGTTGATCGTGCAGACAGGGCCCGATGCCGGTTCCGGCATCGTCGGCACCGATTATGTCACCGGAATCGTCATGGCGCTTGGCGCGGCATTCTTCTGGGCCGTCGCGGCCATCGTCGCCAAAAAGCTGAAGGGGACCCCACCGCATCTGATCGCGCTGATCCAGGTCTGCGTCGGCGTCGTCATGCTGGCGCCCTTTGCCAACCTCTCCCATTTGCCCGCCGACACGTGGAGCTGGGCCATGCTGGTGACGCTCGGCGTCGTCCACACCGGCCTGGTGTACATATTGATGTATGGCGCCATCCAGAAACTGCCGACACACCTGCAGGGATCGCTGTCCTTCATCTATCCTGTCGTGGCGATCCTGGTCGATGTCATTGCGTTCGGCCACCGGCTGCATCCGGCCCAGCTCGTCGGCGCCGCCGCCATCCTGATCGCGGCAGCCGGCATGAACCTCGGCTGGACATTGTGGAAAGCCAAACCGCCGGTCGAAAGCCCGCAAGCCGTCAAATGAGACGCAGACCGGCCGCTCGCCGGCGATCGTAAACCAAGCCATCGCATCGATCCTCGCCCGCCTGTTCAAGGCGGGCGCTTTGCTCTATGCCGCATTGCAACCATCTTCGCCCGGCATAGGCGAAATCCCGGATCGAAAGCCAATGAACGACGCAACACCCCCCAACCGCTGCCGCATCGTGCTGATCGCGCCCAAGGACGCGCCGGCCGAGCGCATTGCGGCGGCCTTTGAGGGCGGCGACGTCGCTTCGCTGATCCTGCCTGAAAACGGCATGGACGAGGCTGCCTTCCAGGCCTTTGCCGAACAGATCGTGCCTGTGGCGCAGGCGGCCGGTATCGCCGTCATCATCGCTGGCGACACCCGCATTGCCGGCCGCGTCCAGGCCGACGGCATTCATGTCGAGGTCTCCAAGGACGCACTCGCCGAGACCATCGAGCACTTCGAGGGAAAGATGATGGTCGGCGCCGGCGGCGCCAAGACCCGCGACGACGCGCTGGAACTCGGCGAGACCAGGCCCGACTACATCTTCTTCGGCCGCTTCGGCTACGACAACAAGCCGGAGCCGCATCCGCGCAATCTGTCACTCGGCCGCTGGTGGGCCGACATGATCCAGATCCCTTGCATCGTCATGGCCGGGTCGGACCTGGCCTCGGTTGAGGCGGTGGCGGACACCGGCGCCGAATTCGTGGCATTGTCCAGCGCTGTCTTCGCCGACGGCGCGGATCCGAAAGCGGCGATTGCTGCCGCCAATGCGCTGCTCGACGAAACCGCGCCGCGCTTCGAGGACTGACGTGCGCCGGCCAGAACTTGCTATCGCGGTTTTCGTTGCGGCCTTGATGAGCGGGGCGGCGATGGCGGCGGAACCCATTCCGCTGCCGCAGCCCAGGCCCGATACGAGCGGACCCGATACCGGCACACCCGACATCAGCGCGCCGGACGCGAAGGCCCCCGATGCGGCTGCCGCAAAGGCCGGCGCCCCAAACACCGGCACCACGGGTTCTGGCGTTCATGTCGACAAGCCGATCGACACCCCGCTGCCGCAGCCCGCGACGACCGCGCCGCTGCCCTCGGCCGACGCCATCAATCCCGAGCGTTTCGGCGCCAAGCCGGCGGACCCGGCCTATGGCGCTTTCCAGCGCGGCCTCTACAAGACCGCCTACAATCTGGCGTTGGTACGGGCCCAGAATGGCGACCCGGCGGCGCAAACGCTGGTTGCCGAGATCCTGTCGCGCGGGCTGGGTATGCCGCTCAACCCGGCGGAGGCCGCCAAATGGTATGCGCAGGCCGCCGAACAGGGAATCCCGGAATCGCAGTTCCAGTACGCACTGATGCTGCTCGACGGCCGCTACGTCAAGAAGGACGAGAAGGGAGCCTACGCCCTGATGCAGGCCGCCGCCGAAGCCGGCAATCGCCTGGCGCAGTTCAACTTCGCGCAGCTGCTTGTGCAGCAGGATCCGGGCGATGCCGGCATCGCCAGGGCCGTGCCCTATTATGAGCGCGCTGCGGCGACCGGCCTTGCCGACGCCCAGTATGCGATGGCGCAGGTCTATGCCAATGGCGTCGGCGGCAAGCCGCACGACGATGCCCAGGCACGCCGCCTGCTGGCGCAGGCCGCAAGGCAGAACTACGACACCGCGCAGATCGATCTTGCCGCCTGGATGATCGAAGGCCGCGGTGGTGTTCGCGACCTGAAATCTGGCTTCAACTGGATGAAGCAGGCAGCGGAAGGCGGCAACGTCGCCGCCCAGAACCGTCTGGCAAAGCTTTACATGGGCGGTATCGGCACCGATCCCGACCTGATCCTCGCCGGGGCCTGGTACGTGGTCGCCCGCCGCGCCGGCCTTATCGATCCGGAGATGGACGATTTCCTGCAAGGGCTGACCGACGACCAGACCAAGCAGGCCTTGCAGAAGGCCAACCGCCTGCCCTGAGCGTGCCTTGCATCCCCCGCTCCCTTGCCTCTTTGGGTGTTTTGTGGTCTTGGGAGCCCGAAATCGCTTGTCCAGCGACCATCTCATTCCCGGATCAACATCATCATGGCCAAGATCAATGGCAACGAAATCCGTCCCGGCTATGTCATCGAGCACGATGGCGGCCTCTGGGTGGCGGTCAAGACCAACACCGTCAAGCCCGGCAAGGGCGGCGCCTACAACCAGGTCGAACTGAAGAACCTGATCAACGGCACCAAGCTCAACGAGCGCTTCCGTTCGGCTGAGACCGTCGAGCAGATCCGGCTCGACCTGAAGGATTTTTCCTTCCTCTACGCACAGGACGACGCGCTGGTGTTCATGGACACGCAGAGCTACGAGCAGCTCGAACTGGCGAAGGACTTCGTCGGCGATCGCGCCGCTTTCCTGCAGGACGGCATGATGGTGACAGTCCAGCTTTATGAGGACAGGCCGATCGGCATTTCGCTGCCCGACCAGGTGACGCTGACCATCACCGAAGCCGACCCGGTGGTGAAGGGCCAGACGGCGGCGTCTTCCTACAAGCCGGCGGTGCTGGAAAACGGCATTCGCGTGCTGGTGCCGCCATTCATCGGCGCCGGCGAACGCATCGTCGTCGACACCAACGAGCTCACCTACATGCGCCGCGCAGACTGATCTTAAGGCGCAGCAGCAGGAAGAAACACGATGGCACGCTCAGCACTTCTCAACGTCATGGTCCAGGCCGCCATGAAGGCCGGCCGCTCGCTGTCGCGCGACTTCGGCGAGGTGCAGAACCTGCAGGTGTCGATGAAGGGGCCGGGCGACTATGTCAGCCAAGCCGACCGCAAGGCTGAGGACATCCTGTTTGCCGAACTGTCGAAGGCGCGGCCGGGCTATGCCTTCCTGATGGAAGAGCGCGGCGCGGTCGAAGGCGACGACGACCAGCACCGCTGGATCGTCGACCCGCTCGACGGCACCACCAATTTCCTGCATGGCATTCCGATCTTTTCCATCTCGATCGCGCTCGAGCGCCAGGGTCAGCTCGTCGCCGCCGTCATCTACAATCCGGCGATGGATGAGCTCTACACCGCCGAGCGCGGCGGCGGCGCTTACATGAACGATCGCCGGCTGCGCGTTGCCGGCCGTATCAAGCTCACCGACTGCGTGATCGGCTGCGGCATCCCGCATCTCGGCCACGGCCAGCACGGCAATTTCCTGGTCGAGCTGCGCAATGTGATGGCCGAGGTCTCCGGCGTGCGCCGCCTGGGTTCGGCCGCGCTCGATCTCGCCTATGTCGCCGCTGGCCGCATGGACGGCTTCTGGGAAACCGGCCTGTCGGCCTGGGACATCGCCGCCGGTCTGCTCTTGGTCCGCGAAGCCGGCGGCTTCGTCTCCGACATGGATGGCGGCCAGGACATGCTCAACGCCGGCTCGGTCGTTGCCGGCAACGAAGTGATCCAGCGCGCGCTGCTCAAGGCGGTGAAGAAGCCGATCTCGGCGCGCTGAAGCGCCGCAGTCGCAAAACCGCAACCAAAGCTTGAAATACTGCCCGGCGACCGCCCAGATAAAGGGGGACGAAGGACCTGCGCGCATGCCGTCACTATCCCCGCCAGAATCGCCAATCGATATCCCCTTTGTCGGGCGCTGGCAGTATTCGCGTGGGGAGATGATCGCCGACGGCATCGTCCATGCGGTCGGCATCGTGCTGGCGATAGCGGCGGGCTCGGCCTTACTGGCGCTAGCCGCGTTCCATGCTGGTCCGGGCGAATACATTGCCGTCGCCTTCTATGTGGTATCGCTGCTGACCGTGCTGTCGGTATCGCTCACCTATAATCTGTGGCCGGTGACATCGCCGGCAAAATGGATCTTGCGGCGCTTCGACCATGCAGCGATCTACCTACTGATCGCCGCTACCTACACGCCCTTTCTGGCCCAGCTGGATGGCTCGCCGCTGGCGCTGCCGATGATTGTCCTAGTCTGGACCGCGGCTGTGACCGGTATCGCCATAAAAGTATTTCTGCCCGGCCGCTTCGACCGCCTGGCCATAGTCTTCTATCTCGCCATCGGCTGGAGCGGCATCGTTCTGGTCAAGCCGCTGGTCGCGACATTGCCGACAACGTCGATCGCGCTGATCGTCGCCGGCGGCATCGTCTATTCCTGCGGCGTCATCTTCTTCGCCTGGAAGGGGCTGCGCTTCCACAATGCCGTCTGGCATGGCTTCGTCATCACCGGTGCCGGACTGCATCTTGCCGCCATGGTCGACTGCCTGGTTATCAACCGCCTCTGAAAGGCGGAGCGCGGCTCGATCTGTCGGGCAATATTGCCAAGCGCCATTCAATTTGGTCACAATTCCGTTTAGAGTCGCGAATTACGTGATCGGCGGCACTGGAGTAATTCCGGGAAAGTGTGAGCGGTTTCCCGTTCGGAATTGCGTCAAGGCAAATAAAGAGCATCGGAAACGGGGCACGGATGGCTTTTCTCAGATCTTTCGGCGTGGGCAGGCGCTCTGATGTCCTGATGTACGATCCGCACAAGCTGTCGAGCCCACAGGTCTTCCTCCTGACCATGGTCATCTTCCTGTTCATCGTCGCCTTCATCGCCGCCATCCTCACCCGCCAGATCTCCAGCGCCTTCACCACCAATCCGGGCCTCAACGGCCTTATCATCGGTGTGCTGGCGGTCGGCATCCTGCTGGCCTTCGCCCAGGTCGGACGGCTGTTTCGCGAAGTGCGCTGGGTCAATTCCTTCCGCGCCGGCTCCGAAACCACCGAACCGGTGCTGCTGGCGCCGATGAAGGCGATGATCGGCCGTTCCTCGACGGTCGCCTTCTCGACCTCCTCGATGCGCACCATGCTGGATTCGATCGCCACCCGACTCGACGAAAGCCGCGACACCTCGCGCTACCTCGTCGGCCTGCTGGTGTTCCTCGGCCTGCTCGGCACCTTCTGGGGCCTGCTCAACACCATCGGCTCGATCCGCGAAACCATCGAATCGCTCGATCCCGGCACCGGCGACGCTGCCGCCGTGCTCGATTCGCTGAAACAGGGCCTGTCGGCGCCGCTGGCCGGCATGGGCACCGCCTTCTCGTCCTCGCTGTTCGGCCTTTCCGGTTCGCTGGTGCTCGGCTTCCTCGACCTGCAGGCCGGCCGCGCCCAGACCCGCTTCTACACCGAGCTTGAAAACTGGCTGTCCTCGGTCACCGATCTCTCCTCCGACATCGTCGTTGCCGATCCGGCCAAGAACGAGCCCTCCGACGAGATCCGCCTTTTGTCGGAGCGGCTGCGCAGCATGCAGGAAAACGGCGGCGGCTCCAATCCGCGCGTCGCCACCGCCATGGCCAATCTCGCCGATGGCATTTCCGGCCTGGTCAAGAACATGCGCTCCGAGCAGCAGATCATGCGCGACTGGGTCGAAGCCCAGTCGGACGAGCAGAAGGCGATGCGCAACACGCTGGAAAAGATCGCCGACGCCCTGAAGAAGCCAGGGGTGCACTAGCATGGCGCTCGCCAGGGGCCGTCGCACCGACCGCCGCATCGATTATTGGCCGGGCTTCGTCGACGCACTGTCGACGCTGCTGCTCGCCATCATGTTCCTGCTCACCGTCTTCGTGCTGGCGCAGTTCCTGCTCGGCCGCGAGCTCTCCGGCAAGGACACCGTGCTCTCGCGCCTCAACTCGCAGATCAACGAACTGACGCAGTTGCTGGCGCTGGAGCGCTCGACGGCGCAGGACAAGGATGATTCGCTGGCCAACCTGCAGGCCTCGCTGTCGGCGGCGGAAGCCGAGAAGAGCCGGCTGGAGCAATTGCTGGCGCAAGGTGCGGGAGCGGGCGACGCCGCCAACCAGCGTGCGGCTCAACTGGGCGGCGAACTCGACAACCAGCGCCAGATCAGCCAGCAGGCGCTGAGCCAGGTCGAGATCCTCAACCAGCAGATCGCGGCGTTGCGCAAGCAGATCGGCGCGCTCGAGGACGCCCTCAACGTCTCTGAAACCCGCGACCGCGATTCCAACACCAAGATCGCCGATCTCGGCCGTCGGCTGAATGTCGCGCTGGCGCAGCGCGTGCAGGAACTGAACCGCTACCGCTCCGACTTCTTCGGCCGGTTGCGCGAAATCCTCGCCGACCGCGAGAACATCCGCATCGTCGGTGACCGCTTCGTCTTCCAGTCGGAAGTGCTGTTTCCGACCGGCTCCGAAGTGATCAACGATGCCGGCAAGGTCGAGATGAAGAAGCTCGCCGACGCCATCATCGAACTGCAAAAGGAAATTCCGCCGGAGATCAACTGGGTGCTGCGCGTCGACGGCCACACCGACAACAAGCCGCTGTCGGGCACCGGCCGCTATCGCGACAATTGGGAGTTGTCGACGGCGCGCTCGACCTCGGTGGTCAAGTTCCTGATCGAGAACGGCGTGCCCGCCAATCGGCTGGTCGCCGCCGGCTTCGGCGAATTTCAGCCGCTCGACCCCGCCGACACCGAAGAGGCCCGCAACAAGAACCGCCGCATTGAACTGAAGCTCACCGAACGGTGATTGTTGGTCACGCGAATTTGTTTGTCGGCTCAACTCTAGGGCGCAGGTCGACGTCGGCAAGGCCTGAAAACATTATCTTTTTTTAATTACACTTCACGTTTCCGGGCTCCTAATTTGTCGCGCAGGGCCGAGAACCGCCGGCGATGCCTCCCATCGCGACGCGACGGAACCCGACGGCCCGCGTCGGGAAGGCGGAGCGAAAGCGCTTACCCCTTCCAAAGCAGGAGGAGACGCACATCATGCGTTCTTTGAAGACTCTCAGGACTGCAGCCCTTACGACACTTCTGATCGCCGTTCCGCTCGCCGGCGCCTATGCCGCCGGACATCATCACAAGGGCGCCCTCGACGCCAGCGACCCGACCGACATGACCGGCCCGCGCGTGACCGGCCTGATCGAGCAGATACAGGGCGTCGACCAGGGCATCACTGATGCCAGGCAGGCCAACGCGATCACGTCGGCCGAAGCGCATCGGCTGCATCTGCGCGCGGCGCATATCAGCCAGGCCGCCGAACGGGTCGCTGGCTCGGATCATGGCCGGATCCCGGCCGCGCAATATCACGACCTGCTGCGCCGGCTCGACAATGTCGATCAAGCTCTGATGTCCGATACCGGTAGTGGCTTCATGATCGGTGACGGTTCCGACGGCGGCAATTATCCGAACGGCTGAGAACCCGCTGCGATATCCTCGGATATCCAAAGAATGAGGACGGGACAGTCTGACGCCCGCGGGATCTGGTCCGGGGGCGTCTTTTTACCAGCCGAGCAAGAGCGCGACGAGCGCAACCACCGCTGGCACGGTCTGGATATACAGGATCTTCCTGCTGGCGGTCGCCGCCCCATAGAGCCCGGCGGTGGCGACGCAAAGCAGGAAGAACACCTTGATCTGGAATCCGTCCGCGCCGAGATAAAGGCCCCAGATCAGCCCGGCGGCAAGGAAGCCGTTGTAGAGCCCCTGATTGGCGGCAAGCACTTTCGATGCGCTGGCGAAGTCCGGCTTGAGGTTGAACGCCTTGTGCCCGCGCGGCGTGTCCCACGCCACCATCTCCAGATAGACGATGTAGCAGTGGATCAGCGCCACCAGCCCAACCAGTATGTTGGCGATCATGTCGTTCTCCCCCCAGGCGGCATCACGCCGTCGGGCCATATTGAGCACGCCCGCAACGGCGTGCAAGCTTGCGCCGCCTTGCCCCCATTAACCGACACTTGCGCAGGGTTGCCAAGCCTGGCGCATTGGTATCTCTTCCCGCCGTCCAAAACGCGGAACCTGCCATGTCCTTTCAGAAACTCGATGATCTCGGCCACAAGCTCGAAGCGCTGGAACATGCGCTCGCCATCCTCGGCGCCGACGAGGCGACCCACATGGCCGTCGGTGGCGGTGAGAAGCGCGCCGAAGCCATGTCTTCCCTGGCGGGCATGCTGCATGCCCGGGCAACGGCGCCGGAAATCGCCGACTGGCTCGCTGCCGCCGAACAGGAGGTGCTGAACGAGGAGCAGCAGGCGGCGGTCCGGGAATTGCGCCGGCAATACACCAACCTGACCTGCCTGCCGGTCGAGTTCGTCGAGCGCCAGACGGTGGCGCGCATGCGCTCCGAGCAGCTCTGGCGTGACCTGCGCGCCAAGAACGACTGGGCCGGCTTCCTGCCGGCACTCGAAGGTGTCATCGCGCTGGTCCGCGAGGAGGCCGCACTGCGCGCCGATGCGCTCGGCCTTGATCCCTACGACGCGCTGATGGAGCAATACGATCCCGGCAACCGCGCCGCGGACATTACGCCGGTCTTCACTGAGTTGAAGACGTTCCTGAAAGGCTTCGTGCCTGAGGCGCTGGCCGTGCAGGAAGCGCGGCTGGCCAGCCATCCGCTTAAGCCGCTCTCGGGCAGCTATGCGATAGACCGGCAGCGCGAGCTTGGCCTCGCCATGATGGCGGCGGTCGGCTTCGACCTCACCCATGGCTCGCTGTCGGTGTCGCATCATCCTTTCTGCGGCGGCGTGCCGAGCGACGTGCGCATCACCACCCGCTACAAGACCTCGGATTTCCTGTCGGCATTGATGGGCGTGCTGCACGAGACCGGCCACGCGCTCTACGAACAGAACCTGCCGAAGGCCTGGGCGCACTGGCCGCTGGGCAAGGCGCGCGGCATGGCGGTGCATGAAAGCCAGAGCCTGTTCGTCGAGAAGCAGATCGGCCGCAACCCCGAATTCTGGCGCTGGGCGCTGCCCGTGGTCGAAAAGCATCTCGGCGAAGCCTGGTCGCTCGACGACATCCTGCCCCATGTACACTGGGTCGAGCGCGACCTGATCCGCGTCGACGCCGACGAGGTCACCTACCCGCTGCATGTCATCCTGCGCTACGAGTTGGAGCAGGAGCTTGTCTCGGGGCGGCTGCAGGCTGCCGACCTGCCCGAGGCCTGGGACGCCAAGATGCGGGAGTATCTTGGCCTGTCGACCATCGACAACCCGGCCGACGGACCGATGCAGGACGTGCATTGGCCAGGTGCGGCCTTCGGCTATTTCCCGTCCTATACGCTGGGCGCCATGATGGCAGCGCAGCAGTGGGCGGCCCTGACAAGCAAGCATCCTTCCGCCGACGACGATCTTGCGAAGGGAAACTTCGAGGCCATCAACGGCTGGCGCCGCGACAAGATCTGGTCGCAGGGCTCACACTGGTCGACGCCCGAACTGCTCGAACGCGCCACCGGCGAGAAGCTCAACGCCGCGCATTTCACCGGCCACTTGCGCAAGCGCTATGGCGTCGCCTGATTGCGAGATTGCTACTCCGCGGCACCCCTGAACGCGCTGGCTCCGGTTTCGAACTGCAGCTTGGCCAGCCGCGCGTAGATACCGCCCTTGGCAACTAGGCTCTGATGCGTGCCTTCCTCGACGATGCGGCCGCCATCCATGACCAGGATGCGGTCGGCCTTCAGCACCGTTGCCAGACGGTGCGCGATGACGATGGTGGTGCGGCCCTGCATCAACCGTTCCAGAGCCGTCTGCACCAGTGTTTCGCTTTCGGCATCGAGCGCCGAGGTCGCCTCGTCGAGCAACAGGATCGGCGCGTCGCGCAGGATGGCCCGGGCGATCGCCACGCGCTGGCGCTGGCCGCCGGACAAGGTCACGCCGCGCTCGCCGACTTGGGCATCATAGCCCTTGTCGAGTTTGAGGATGAATTCGTCGGCCAGCGCGTCCCTGGCGGCAGTCTCGATCTCGGCATTCGTGGCGCCCGGCCGACCGAAGCCGATATTGTCGCGCGCGCTCGCCGCAAAAATGGTGACGTCCTGCGGCACGATGGCGATGCGCTCCCGGACAGCAGCCGGATCGGCCTCGCGCACGTCGACACCGTCAATGGCGATGCGGCCGGTCTCGGGATCGTAGAAGCGCAGGATCAGCGAAAAGACCGTGCTTTTTCCGGCGCCCGAGGGGCCGACGATCGCCACCGTCTCACCCGGCTTCACCTGGAAGCTCAAGCCGTGGACGGCGGCGCGGTCGGGCCGCGCCGGATAGGAGAAGGAGACGTCGTCGAAACTGATCGCGCCTTTCGCCTTGGCCGGCAGCGGCAATGGCTTGGCAGGCGCCAGGATCGCCGGCGTCTCGTCCAGGATCTCGGTCAGCCGTTCGGCCGCACCCGCCGCCTGGGAGAGCTCGCCCCACACTTCCGACAGCGCGCCGAGCGCGCCGGCGGCAAACACCGAATAGAGCAGGAACTGGCCGAGCGTGCCGGGTGACATCGTGCCGGCAAGTACGTCGCGCGAACCGAACCACAGCACGGCCACGACCGAGGAAAAGATCATGAAGATGGCAAAGAAGGTGAGGAAAGAGCGGGCGAAGATCGACGAGCGCGCCGCCTGGAATGCGGCTTCCACCGCGGCCGAGAACCGCCCGGTGACCAGCGTCTCGTTGGTGAAGGCCTGCAGCGTGCGCACCGCGCCGATCTGCTCGCTGGCATAGGCGGTGGCTTGCGCCAGCGTGTCCTGCGCCTGCCGCGACCGGCGCCGGACCGAACGGCCGAAGGCGACCAGCGGCAGCACGATCACTGGAATGGCCGCGATGACCAGGCCGGACAGTTTCGGGCTGGTGACGACCATCATCGCCACCGCGCCGAGGCCGAGGATGACATTGCGCAGCGCCACCGAGGCGGTGGCGCCGACGGCGGATTTCACCTGCGTCGTATCGGCCGCGAGCCGCGAGACGATCTCACCCGACTGCGCGGTGTCGAAAAAGGACGGCGACAGCGTCGTGACATGCGAAAACACATCGCTGCGGATGTCGGCAACGACCCGTTCACCGAGCGTGATGACGAAATAGTAGCGGCCGGCCGATGCCGCCGCCAGAATGGCTGCCATCGCCACCAAAGCGGCGAAATACTCGGCGATGAAGGAAGTGCCGGACGCGCTGAAACCGTGGTCGATCATGCGCCGCACGGCGAGCGGCAGCGCCAGTGTCGTCGCCGCCGCGATGGCCAGCGAGATGACGGCGCCGATGACCAGTTTGCGGTAGCGGGCGATGTAGGGAGAGAGGCGCCTGAGCGGTCCGAGCGAGCGTCTGCGCCCGTCTTGCTCGCCGCTGATGTCCGCCATGACCGTTTCCTCTGGCCGCTCCCAGGTGAGCGCTTTCAATATGCGCCCGCCGCGGCCTTGTGATTCAATTCCGGCTGATGTATAGGCTCGCCGACCGTTTTAGAAGCCGTGGCCTTTCAATAGCTGCGGCTTCGAGTTTTAAAAAGGGGCGCATCGACGCAGGCCACGGGCCCGTCGGCAGCGCCACAAGCCAGGAAGCACGACAATGAAGGCCGACATCCATCCCGACTACCACACCATCAAGGTCGTCATGACCGATGGCACCGAATACATGACCCGTTCGACCTGGGGCAAGGAAGGCGATACGATGAACCTCGATATCGATCCGACCACGCACCCGGCCTGGACCGGCGGCCAGCAGACCCTGCTCGACCGCGGCGGCCGCCTGTCGAAGTTCAAGAAGCGTTTTGAAGGTTTCGGCCTCTAAGTTTTATCTGCATCGCAGAATCAAGAACCCGCCCTTGTGGCGGGTTTTTTTTGTTGCCGTGACAGCTCCCTTCTCCCCGTCACTATACGGGGAGAAGGTGCCGGCAGGCGGATGAGGGGCAGCGCCAGCATTGGCAAGTTTGATCATCAGCAAAATAGCCGGCCTGAGAAATTCAGTGACGGTTTGCGACGAAGCGACGTCAAATCATAGGTCAGCGCTGCCCCTCACCTGCCTGCCGGCATCCTCTCCCCGTATAGTGACGAGGAGAGCGGCGCTCTCGCCTATGGTTTCGCCAATCGCCAGCGCCGCCGTACAAGCCCAAGCTCGGGTCGTCACTACCCTTCCAATAGCTCCCGTAGCGCCATGCGCTTGTAGGCGGCCACCAGTCTGTCGCCCTCCTGCCGGTCGACCGAGATCGCCAGCCGCACCGCGGCCTCGCCCATCTGCCAGACCAGAAACGCCGTCGTCTCCAGTGCGACCGGATCGGCGCCGGGTTGCAGCCGCTTGAGGACCGCGGTCAGGAATTCGGCATTGGCGCGGCTGTCGGCGAGTTCGAGCTGGCGCAGCGCCTTGTCGGCCTGCGTGCCCGACCATATGTCACGCATCACCGGCTCGGCCAGGAACAGCCGGTAGTAGATATCGACCAGCTCCGAAAACGCCTGCCGCAGGCCTTCGGCGTCGGTGACATTCTTGAGTGCCGAGGAGATGCAGGCCTGGCTTTCGGCGGTGTAACGCTCGGCCAGCGCCCAGACGATCGCCCGCTTGTCAGGAAAGAACTGGTAGAGCGAACCGATCGACACCCCGGCCCGTTCCGCCACCTCACCCATGCGCATGGCGTCGCTGCCTTGTTGGGCAATCAGCGCCGAGGCTGCGGCCAGCATCCGTTCGACCCGCTCGCGGCTGCGTTGCTGCGTCGGCGCCCGCCGCGGCGATGCGACCTGCTCCTGGGCAGATGCGGGCGCTGCTGTGTCTTCCATGACTGTCTCCGGTCTTGAGAAATTACCAACAACGGCTTGACTCGCAAAATACGAGGGTTTATCACGTTTTGCAAATGTGAGGATTACTCATATTTTCAAACAGAGGAAAAACCGCAATGACTGACACCAAACCAATCCTGATCCTCGGCGGCACCGGCAAGACCGGCCGTCGCCTCGCCGAGCGGCTGGCCGCACAGGGCGTTCCCGTGCGCATCGGCTCGCGCTCCGGCAGCCCACGCTTCGACTGGGAGGTTCCGGCGACCTGGGAGCCGGCCCTGCAAGGCGTGCGTGCCGTCTACATCAGCTACTATCCCGACATCGCCGTGCCGGGCGCGGCCGAGACCGTCGAGGCCTTCGCCAGGCTTGCAGTGGCCAATGGCGTCATCCGGCTGGTGCTGCTCTCCGGGCGCGGCGAGACGGAAGCCCAGCGCGCCGAAGAGATGGTCAAAGCATCGGGCGCCGACTGGACGATCCTGCGCTGTGCCTGGTTTTCGCAGAACTTCAGCGAAGGCTTTCTCATCGAGTCCTTGCTCGAGGGCGAAGTTGCACTGCCGGTCGGCACTGTCGGCGAGCCCTTCATCGATGCCGACGACATTGCCGACGCAGCCTTCGTCGCACTGACAGAGCCGGGCCATGTCGGGCAGCTCTATGAGCTGACCGGGCCGCGTCTGCTGAGCTTCGCCGACGCGGTCGCCGAGATCGCCAAGGCGGCCGGTCGCGACATCCGCTATGTCAAGGTCTCGCATGACGAGTTCACCGCCTCTGTCGCGGCGCATGACTTGCCGCCCGAATTCGCCTGGCTGCTCAACGAGCTGTTCACCGAAGTGCTCGACGGCCGCAACGAGACGCTGACCGATGGCGTCCAGCGTGTGCTCGGCCGTGCGCCGAAAGACTTTTCCGCTTACGCACATGAAACCGCCGCAACCGGCGTCTGGAGCAACTGAGATGATCAAGCTTCTTCCCACCCTCACCATCATTGCCGCAATCGGTTCGGGCGTCGTCGGCGGCGTGTTCTTCGCCTTTTCCAACTTCGTCATGGCGGCGCTTGCCCGGCTGCCCGTCCCTCAAGGCATCGCGGCGATGAATTCGATCAACATCACGGTGATCACCCCGACCTTCATGACGGCGCTGTTCGGCACCGGCCTGCTCTGCCTGGTGCTTATCGCCGCCGCCATCATGGGCTGGAGCCAGTCCGGCTCGTACTGGTTGCTTGCCGGCGCGGTGATCTATCTGATCGGCAACCCGATCGTGACCATGGTCTTCAATGTGCCGCTCAACGATGCGCTCGCCGCCGTCGACCCATCCAGCGCCAATGGCGCCGCCGTGTGGGCGAACCATCTGAACCAATGGGTGATGTGGAACCACGTCCGCACCATCACCGCCATCGTGTCGATGGTCTGCTTCATCTTCGCATTGCTGTGAAGATGGCACTTCGCAAATGCAAAAGACCTCGCTCAGGCGGGGTCTTTTTGCGTGTGACCCTTGCGGTCGGAGTGGCCTAGATCCCGGTCGGGATCGATCACGTCGCGCACCAACTGCTTGAGCTTGGCAGCATCGGGAAAACCGCCGTCGCGCTTGCGGTCCCAGACCAGCACCTCGTTGCAGGAAATGGTGAAGATGCCGCCGGTGCCCGGCACCAGCGTCACTTCGCCCAGATCCGTGCCGAAGGTCGAGAGCAGCTCCTGCGCCATCCAGCCGGCCCGCAGCAGCCACTGGCACTGCGTGCAATAGGTGATGCGGATGGTGGGCAGCTGGCTCATATCCGAGTTTCGATCACGCCGCGCTGAGCTTGGCCATCGTCTCGTCGTCGACCTCGAAATTGGCGTAGACGCTCTGCACGTCGTCGTCGTCTTCGAGCGTCGCGACCAGCTTCATCAGCGACTGGGCGCGTTCTTCGTCGACCGGAACATTGTTCTGCGGCTGCCAGATCGGCTTCACCGATTCGGCCTCGCCCAGCGAGGCTTCCAGCGCCTTCGACACTTCGCCCATGCTCTCGAAGGCACAGTAGATAGTATGGCCTTCCTCGTCCGATTCCACGTCATCGGCGCCGGCCTCGATCGCCGCGTCCATCACCTTGTCGGCGCTGCCGGCGGAGGCCGGATAGTAGATCTCGCCGGCGCGGTTCCACATGAACGACACCGAGCCGGTTTCGCCGAGCGCCCCGCCGGCCTTGGTGAAGGCGGCGCGTACGTTCGAGGCCGAACGGTTGCGGTTGTCGGTCAGCGCCTCGACGATCAGCGCCACGCCACCCGGCCCGTAGCCTTCATAGCGCACCGCTTCGTAGTTTTCGGCATCGCCCATCGACGCCTTGTTGATGGCGCGCTGGATGTTGTCCTTCGGCATCGACACCGCCTTGGCGTTCTGGATGGCCAGGCGCAGGCGCGGGTTCATCGACGGATCCGGCGTCCCGCTCTTGGCGGCGACGGTGATTTCGCGCGCCAGCTTGGAAAACATTTTCGACCGCACCGCGTCCTGGCGGCCCTTGCGGTGCATGATGTTCTTGAACTGTGAATGGCCAGCCATGGCACCCCTGTCGTCTTCGGCTAGAGCACCGCGAAGCGAGGCGACGATACCCGGCCTTCCCGCAAATGCTCGAATTTAAATTCAGAACGTCTCTCGCATGCCTGCGAAGGCTTACGGCGTTCTCTGTCGGAATGGCCGGCTTATAGATAAATCGGCTCAATTCGTCCAGACACGGCGTTCACAGCGCCCCGGCGAGCAGCTTCAATGCCCACCGCCGGATTTCCTGCGCCGCCGCGCCAGCATGTTGAGTCCTTCGACCAACGCCGAGAAACCCATGGCGGCGTAGATGTACCCCTTGGGCACATGGTAGCCCATGCCGTCGGCGATCAGCGTCATGCCGATCATCAGCAGGAAGCCCAAGGCCAGCATGACGATGCTCGGATTCTTGGCGATGAAATTGGCCAGCGGCCCGGCCGCCAGCATCATCACGCTCACCGCCACAATGACCGCGATATACATGATGGCGATTTCGTCGGTCATGCCGACGGCGGTGATGATGGAATCGATCGAGAAGACGAGGTCGAGCAGCAGGATCTGAAAGATGGCGCCGGCAAGCGAGATCTGCAGTGTCTCGCCCATCATCGTGTCCTTGTGGTCTTCCGGGTCGACCGTGTGATGGATTTCCTTGGTCGCCTTCCACACCAGGAACAGGCCGCCGGCGATCAGGATCAGGTCGCGCCAGGAAAAGCCGTGGCCGAAAGCGGTGAACACCGGGGTCGTCAGCTGGACGATGATGGAAATGGTGGCAAGCAGCACCAGCCGCATGACCAGCGCCGCCGAGATGCCGAGACGGCGGGCGCGGGCGCGCTGCGCTTCCGGCAATTTGTTGGTCAGGATCGAGATGAAGATCAGATTGTCGATGCCGAGCACGACCTCGAGCACAATCAGTGTCAGCAACGCGACCCAGGCGGTGGGGTCAGAGACAAATTGAAAATGCGGCGCCACGAATTCAACGAGCTGCATGGAGGTCGTCCCCTCTACGATCTAGAGCAGTTTCGTCGCCAGTTAGGTACTATATTCCAGCATATCAATGTCACGACCAGAAGGATGGTGCGGTTTCTTCAAGCCGAGGCCCGCGACGAAACGGCGCGATCTTCTCGGTCAGCCCGGTGCGGTCGGAAATAGTGACGCCGATGCCACACAATGTCGCCGGTCCGGTCGCCGCCTCGAACCGGCCTTTCGGCACCTTCGACAGGAACCGGTTGAGCGGTTCTTCCTTGTCCATGCCGAGCGAGGAATCATAGTCGCCGCACATGCCGGCGTCGGACATGTAGCCGGTGCCGCCATTGAGTATCTGGTGGTCGGCCGTGGGCTGGTGCGTGTGGGTGCCGATGACGAGACTGGCGCGGCCGTCGACGAAATGCGCGAAGCACATTTTCTCCGAAGTCGCCTCGGCATGAAAATCGATGACCACGGCATCGGCCTGCTCGCCCAGCGGACAGGCGGCCAGCTCGCGCTCGCCGGCCTGGAACGGATCGTCGAGCTCGGGATGCATGAACACCCGGCCCATAATGTTGGCGACCAGCACGCGTGCGCCGTTTTTGGCGATGTAGACGCCGGAGCCGCGCCCCGGCGTGCCCTTGGGAAAATTGGAGGGACGCAGGAAACGTTCCTCGCGCGGCGCGAAGATCAGCGCATCGCGCTGGTCCCAGACATGGTTGCCGGTGGTGACGACATCGGCGCCGGCCGCAATGGTGTCGCGAAAAATATCTTCGGTGATGCCGAAACCGCCGGCGGCATTCTCACCATTGACGATGACGAAATCGAGTTTGAAATCGGAGATCAGGCCGGGCAGCTGTTCCCACACCGCCGTACGTCCCGATCTGCCCACCATGTCGCCGAGGAAGAGAAGTCTCATGCCCACTTCTATCCAGAGGCACGGACGCTAGGCAAGCGCTACCCGGGCGATTGGCTCTAACGCCGGCCGAAAGTGTCACGCTGCGGTTGTGGCTGTCCCGCGCCCCCAACGCGAACAGGCGGCGGCATCATCGGCGACGCCGGCGGCGCGTTGCGTCCGCGCAGCCAGAAGAACCAGACGTAGAAAGCGGTGAACCCGCCCGTAGCGGCAAAGAGCAGCAACCCGCCGCGCCAGCCCTTCATTGCGGCGGTATCGAGAGACGATGGGTCCGCAGGGTCGTAGTACAGTCCCACCTGGTCGCCTTTGGACGCGGTGTAGAGACCAACGTCCTTTCCCTTGCCGGACCAGCTCATCGGTGCATCGCTGGCGACATAGGCGATGGCGACATTGATGCCTTTCGTGGCCAGGCCGTTTTTCTGGGTTTCGGTATAGGGGCTGACGTCCGTCACGGTGGCAACCGTCTGATGCCAGGCGAACTGGTGATGCAGGGCGGTTCCGACAATGTGCAAGCCCATCGCGAACAGCGTCACCGCGATGAGGACGAACGGCATCAGCAGGTGACGACCGCCATCGGCTCAGATAGTAGTGCGAAAATACTATCCGGCATGTCTTGGAAACGCGTTAATGCATGTTGCTCAAAAGTGGCCCCGGTTTTGAGACAACGACATGCATCAAACTAAGGTCGCGAACTTTTAAGCGAAACGGCGCAGCCCGCTCTCGGTGAGTATTTCCGAGATGATGACGTCATGTGGCTCGTCCGGCACCAGCGCCACCTCCTGACAATCGAAGGCGATGCCGATCAGCCGTGGCGGCTGGCCCTTGTCGATCAGCCTGGCGATGGCGCGGTCGTAATAGCCGGCGCCATAGCCGATGCGATGGCCACGACCATCGAAAGCGGCGAGCGGCACCAGCATCACCGCGGGGTCGAGCACCTCAGCCTCCGCATGGGGTCCCACGGTGCCGAATCCCATCTCGACCATCGGCGCGCCGCGCACCAGTTCGCGAAAGACGATTGTGGTCTTGTCGAGAATGGCCGGCAGGCAAAGCCTGGCTCCCTTCTCGCGCAAGGCAAACATCAGCGGCCTGACGTCGACTTCCGACCGCATCGGCCAGAAGGCTGAAACGATCTGGCCAGGCTCGATAGCGAGGTGATCGCGCGCCGTCTCGGCCATCTCAAGCGCGATCTCCACCCGCCACATCGGATCGAGCGCATCGCGGCGGCCGAGAGCTTCGCGGCGCAGTTGTTTCTTCAGGTCTTTTAAGGATGTCATGCGCTGAACGATAGAAAAGGTCGGTTTCTGGCGGCGTTTTAGGAGCGACGTTTTCTACCGCATCATCCACCAAATGCGTGGATGCAGGCAAGAAGTGACGATCCACACAACCGGTGGAGAGAGCGATCCCGGGAACCTACAAAGTAGGTGGGCGCCGTATGAGAAAACCCACGGGTCTTCCCAGGGACAGCTCCCTAAGGATCGTTAAGGCCCCGGGGAAAATGTTCTCCTGCCGGGAAGCACAGACCGTCCCCCCCAATATAGGCCGCTGGTCGGTCCAGCGCCAGTGACACGAGCCGATGTTTCCATTTCGGATTCACGCCCTTTTCGTCGCGACCGGCTCGCCCTTGCACAGGCCGGGCGGCGTCCTTACGGTCGCGATGACCAACCGAGGAGCAAGCATGCGTTTTGAAGGCACGGCGGCCTATGTCGCCGACAAGGATCTGATGGTGGCGGTCAATGCGGCGATCGCGCTGGAGCGGCCCTTGCTGGTCAAGGGCGAGCCCGGTACCGGCAAGACCGAACTTGCCAGGCAAGTGGCATCGGCGCTCGGCCTCGAGCTGATCGAATGGCACGTCAAGTCGACGACGCGGGCGCAGCAAGGTCTCTATGAATATGACGCGGTCTCGCGGCTGCGCGACAGCCAGCTCGGCGACGACCGCTTCAACGACATCAGGAACTACATCAAGCGCGGCAAGCTCTGGGAAGCGTTCGCGGCCGGTAAGAAGGTCGTGCTGCTGATCGACGAGATCGATAAGGCCGACATCGAGTTCCCCAACGATCTGTTGCAGGAACTCGATCGGATGGAGTTCTTCGTCTACGAGACCGGCGAGACGATCCGTGCTGCCGTCCGCCCCATTGTTATCATCACCTCCAACAACGAGAAGGAACTGCCCGACGCCTTCCTGCGCCGCTGTTTCTTCCACTACATCCGCTTCCCCGACGTCGACACGCTGCACAAAATCGTCGATGTCCACTATCCCGGCATCAAGCAGAATCTGGTGCGCGCAGCACTGACCCAGTTCTACGAGATCCGTGATGTGCCAGGGCTGAAGAAGAAGCCGTCGACCTCCGAGGCACTCGACTGGATCCGCCTGCTGGTCGCCGACGACATCGCACCGGAAGATCTGCGCGCCGATCCCAAGAACGCGCTGCCAAAGCTGCATGGCGCACTGCTGAAGAACGAGCAGGATGTGCATCTGTTCGAGCGTCTGGCCTTTATGGCCAGGCGGCAGGGGTAAGGGGCGGCGGGCGGGATAACAGCTATGAGCGGCTTTGGCCGCTCACTCGGCGGCAGCAAGCCCTCTTTCCTGCGGCGCGGCGCGCTTCGGTCCGAAGATGACGAAGCCGATGACCGACAGGGCGAGAACGCCGAGCCCGCAATAGAGCATGACCCAGTTGAAACCGTTGACCAGAGCGGCGTGCACAATGGCGCCGGACGGATCGAGCGTTGCGAGCTCGGGCGAGACTTGCGTCAAGTCATTGAGATTTCCGGTGGCGATCCTTTCCGCCAGCGCTAGCACCTCGTTCGGCTCCATCGCCGCACCGAGTGTGGTCCGCAGGTAGGAAACGATACCCTGCGTCAGCAGCAGGCCAAGCACGGCGATGTTGATGGCGAGTGTGATCAGGCGGGCACTGATATCGATGCCGGACGCCATGCCGGCGCGATCCGGCGACACCGCGCCGGTCGTGGTGTTGGTGGTCGGTGAATTGGTGAGACCAATGCCGATGCCGGCGATCAGCGTGCCGGGCAACATGGTCAGCCAGGTCGCCCCTTCGAGCCCGGAGCCGATCCACATGGCGATGAAGCCGATCCCCAAAGTCAAAAGGCCTAGCGGGACGGCGATCCCCGCCTGGTAGCGTGCGCGGATGCGCTCGGCGATTGGCGGCATCACCATGAAGGGCAGCGTGTAGACCAGCAGCAAAAGGCCGGTCGTCGTGCTGTCGTAGCCGAGCACGCCGGAATAATAGATCGGCAAATAGATGATGAACGGCCAGTAGCTGAAATTCATGCCGATCGCGCCCATGATCGCGCCGGAAAACTGGCGGATGCGGAACACGGAAAAATCGAACATCGGATAGGCATTGACCCTCTCGGCGACGAGAAAAGCAATGAAGGCCGCCACCGACGCGGCAATCACGCCGACGCGGGCGCTGGCTCCGAGGTCCGCACCTTGCGTGATCAGATAAGAGAAGCCGAACACGGCGGCCGACAGCGTCAGCATGCCGGCCCAGTCGAGCGTCTGGGCATTATGATCGCGCGATTGCGTGACACCGGCGCCGATGAAGGCGAGCGCCAGGATCGCGAGCGGCACGTGGATGAGGAACACCCACTGCCAGTTCGACAGTGCCACGATCAGGCCGCCGATGGCGGGACCGAAGCCAAGCCCGATGCCCGCGACGACGCTCCAGGCGACGAAAGCTTTGCCACGTTCACGGCCGTCCTGGAACTGGTGCGACAGGACGGCGACGCTGCAGGTCAGCATCGCGCCGCCGGCAAGACCTTGCAGGAAACGGGCGGCGATCAGCAGCGGCGCACTGGGAGCCAGGCCGCACAGCAGCGAGGCGAGGCCGAAGGCGATGGTGGTGATCACCATCACGCTCTTGCGGCCGAAGCGGTCGGCCAACGTCCCGGTCGCCATCAGCACCGTGGTGCAGGCAATGGTGTAGGCATTCATGATCCACTGCAAATCCTTGAAGTCGGCGGCGAGCACGCTTTCCAGTTTCGGCAGGATCACCGGCACGCTGGAGATTTCGAGCCCGAAAAGCAGCGACGCCAGGCACACGCCGGTCAGCGCAATTGTGTTTCGTTGAATTGGCAACGGCATATCGATCTCTCCATCGGAACATGGGGCGGCGATGCTCTTCAAACCGCGATCGGCCTGAAATAGAGGAGACTTGACCATGAAAAAAGGCTATGGTTGGCTATATCAGAAATGACAAATTGGCATGCTGCCAAACGGAAGGTTGTAAATGACCAGCCTCGATGTCGATGCCGTCCGTACCTTTGTGATGGTGGCCGACCTGCAGAGCTTCACCCGCGCCGCTGCCGCATTGGGCAGCACCCAGGCCACAATCAGCGTCAAGCTGCGCCGGCTCGAGGATAAGCTCGGGGCGCGGCTAATCGAACGCACCCCGCGCCGCGTCAGTCTGTCGGCTAAGGGGGCTGTTTTCCTGCCCTCGGCGCGCGACTTCCTGGCCGCGCATGAGCGCGCCATGGCTGAGTTTGCCGAAGCACCTTGCCGGTTCGCGCTCGGCTTTGTCGATCATGTCGCCGGCCCCGAGCTTTCCGTCCTGATTGCCCAGCTCCATGCGCACGATCCCTCGCTCACGCTCAGTTTGAGGATCGACACCAGCACCATTCTGAAGGAAGCGTTCGATCGCGGCGAACTGGATGCGATCATCGTACACCGCGAAGGCGACAGCCGTCCGGGCCAGACCTTGTCGCGCAACCACTATGGCTGGTTCGCGACCCCTTCCTTCGAATGGCAGCGCGGAACGCCGTTACGCCTGGCGCTTCTAAGCACGATATGCAGCTGCCCGGACCGTGTGCGAGCGGTCGAGACGCTGGATAAGGCAGGCATAGCCTGGGAGGAGGCCTTCGTCGGCGGCGGCGGGGCGGCCGTCAACATTGCTGTATCGGCGGGCTTTGCCATTTCGGCGCTGGCGCACCGGGTCGTTCCTCCCGGCCTGGTCGAGGTTGGCCGCAAGCTTGGCCTGCCGCCGCTTGACCCGTCCGAAGTGGTGCTGCATTCGCACACGCTGGCACCACGAGCGCGCGACGCCCTGCATGTGCTGGCGACCGCATTTCGCGAGTACAATTCGCCGGTGGTATAGGCGAAGCTGTACCTGATCTGATTCCGCCGGAACGGGTCATGCTTTGGAGGAACCTAAATGACCGAGATCACCGTCCGCCCGCTGGCGCAGGCCGACCATGCCGACTGGCGGCGTCTGTGGACCGCCTACCTCACCTTCTACGAAACCAAGCTGCCGGACGAGGTGTATGACATCACCTGGAAACGGCTGTTCACTGACGGAGAATTCGAGCCGAAGGGTTTTATCGCCACGCTCGACGGCAAGGCGGTCGGCCTGACCCACTATCTCTACCATCGCTCCGGCTGGTCCGAAAAAAACAACTGCTACCTGCAGGACCTGTTCGCCGACCCTGATGTGCGCGGCAAGGGCGTGGGTGCGGCGCTGATCGAAGCGGTAAAGCAGGAGGCCGGCAAGATCGGCGTCAAGAACGTCTACTGGATGACCCACGAAACCAACACCACTGCGCGCAAGCTCTACGACCGCGTTGCCCGGCGGACTGGCTTCATCGAGTACGATCTGCTGTAGATAGCCCATGTTCATCCCCTTCTTCCTCGAACTGAAGGCCGCGCGGGTACCCGTTTCGCTCAGGGAATATCTGTCGCTGCTGGAGGGGCTGGAAGCCGGTCTGGTCGATTATGACGTCGAGGGTTTTTATTACCTCGCCCGCGCCGCTTTGGTGAAGGACGAGCGTCATATCGACCGCTTCGATCAGGTGTTTGCGCATGTCTTCAAGGGCATTGAAGCGCTGGGCGGACCGGATGCGGTCGATGTCGCCAACATCCCCGAGGAGTGGCTGCGCCGGCTCGCCGAAAAGCACCTGACCGAGGAAGAGAAAAAACTGGTCGAGGCGCTCGGTGGTTTTGACAAGCTGATGGAGACGCTGAAGCAGCGGCTCGAGGAACAAAGAGGCCGGCACCAGGGCGGATCGAAATGGATCGGCACCGGCGGCACTTCGCCTTTCGGCGCCTATGGCTACAATCCCGAAGGCGTGCGCATCGGCCAGCACGAAAGCCGCAACCGCCGTGCGGTGAAGGTGTGGGACAAGCGCGAGTTCAGGAATTTCGACGACGCCGTCGAGCTCGGCACCCGCAACATCAAGGTGGCGCTGAAGCGGCTGCGCCGCTGGGTGCGCGAGGGCGCGGAGGAAGAGTTCGACCTGCCCGGCACCATCCATGCCACCGCCGAGCACGGCTATCTCGACGTGCAGACACGCCCCGAACGGCGCAATGCTGTGAAGCTTCTGATGTTCTTCGATGTCGGCGGCTCGATGGACGACCACATCAAAAGCGTCGAGGAGCTATTTTCGGCCGCCCGCGCCGAGTTCCGCCAGCTCGAATATTTCTACTTCCACAACTGCCTCTATGAGGGCGTGTGGAAGGACAACCGCCGCCGCCATGCCGAGGTGATTTCGACCTTCGACCTGCTTCACAAATACGGCCCGGACTACAAGGTGATCGTCGTCGGCGACGCCTCGATGAGCCCTTACGAGATTGCGCACCCCGGCGGTTCGGTCGAGCACTGGAACCTGGAAGCCGGCGCCGTCTGGCTCGGCCGCCTGCTGCAACAATGGCCAAACGCGGTCTGGCTGAACCCCGAAAACCTGAAAAACTGGGGCTTCACCCACTCGATCGCGATGATCCGCGATATCTTCGGCGGCCGCATGTTCCCGCTGACGCTGGCCGGGCTCGAAGCCGCGACCAAGCAGCTCTCACGCAAGCATTGAGCCCCAAACACGCCTCTGCGCTGGGCAGGCGTGTAACAAATGCTTATGTTGGCGCGAATACCGGCTGCAACCAACAACAAGCCGCCAAGGCTGAGGAGATTGGATGGATACCCACACCTACCCCGTTACCCGCACTGACGCCGAATGGCGTGCCCGGCTGACGCCGGAGCAGTATGCCGTCATGCGCGGCCACGGCACCGAACGGCCCGGAAGCTGCGCCCTGCTCTACGAGAAGCGCGCCGGCACCTTTTCCTGCGTCGGCTGCGACCAGCCGCTGTTCGAATCCAAGCTGAAGTTCGAGAGCGGCACCGGCTGGCCGAGCTTCAACGACCCGGTGCCGGGTTCGGTCGAAAACACCGTCGACCGCAGCTACGGCATGGTCCGCACCGAATGCCACTGCGCCCGCTGCGGCAGCCATCTCGGCCATGTCTTCGAGGACGGCCCGCCGCCGACCGGCCTGCGCTATTGCATCAACGGCGTGGCGCTGAAATTCGAGCCGGCGGCTTAAACCGCAGCGGTCATAATCTCTTGGAAAGGGCGGTTCCGGCCGCCCTTTTTCGTGCCCTGCCGGCGTCTCAAACAACGACCACCAGGATCAACCATAGCGCGGAACCGAGCATCATCAGCGAGGCCTTGGCGCCGCCGGCCTTTTCCGCGACTCGCCAGACGGCCAGGGTCAGGAATATGTTGTAGGGCACCGGCGCGAAATGCACGGCCAGCACCACGGCCAGCGGCAGCTTCAGCCCGAGCAGGACGAGCGCGACCACCGACGACGCGACGTTGATCGCGGTGCCGACAACGACCAGGTCGCGCCAGAACAGGCGATCGAGCGACACGGCACCGTGCCAGCGGGAGCGGAAGAAGCCGCCCGTTCCGCCCATCTTGCCGTCTTCGCTTTCCGCGGGTCCTGGCATCAGCTCAACTCTTTCATTCGGAACGATCCCGGGCGCGGCAGGCGCGCATGATGATCGCGTAGAAGCATATGGCTTGGCGATGGCCGTCAAACAATCGCGAAATCTTTCCAGATGGCCCCTTGCCGGCATCCGCCGCGAAGCTACCTTGCACAACGTTCCGTTCCTTCATCCCGGTCGCCTGCGAGGGAGGTCTTTGATGAGCGACAAAAGCTACAATGTGCTGTTCCTGTGCAACGCCAATGCGGCGCGCTCGATCATGGGCGAAGCCATCCTCAACCGGGTTGGCGCCGAGAAATTCAAGGCCTTCTCCGCCGGGTCGCAGCCGAAGGGCACCGTCAATCCCTACGCGCTGCAGCTGCTTGAGAGCCTCAACTACGACACCGGCTTCGCCCGCTCAAAAGGCTGGGACGAGTTCGCAAAGCCCGACGCGCCGGAAATGGATTTCGTCTTCACCGTCTGCGATAGCACCGCCAACGAGACCTGCCCGGTCTGGCCCGGTCACCCGATGACCGCACTGTGGGCGATACCGGATCCGGCCAAGGCACAAGGCACCGACGCCGAAATGCATCTGGCCTTCGCCGATGCCTATCGCATGCTCAACAACCGCATATCGCTGTTCACCAACCTGCCGATGGACGCGCTGGACCACATGGCGTTGCAGCAGCATCTGGATGAGATCGGCCGCGACGCGCCGAAGCCGAATTAGAGCAATTCCAGGAAAAGTGTGAGCGGTTTTCCCGGGAAAAGCGCGTAGCGCTTTCCCTTGGGAATTGCATCAAAACAAAGAGATAGAGCGTCTCGCCGTTTCCGTTAAACGGTGAAACGCTCTAGCGCCAGGTGGCCTCGGCTTGCCCCAGAACGTCGGTGACCGCGCGCTCGAAGCGCGAGCATTCCGTCACCAGCCAGTCGGCCATGGCCGGCCAGTTGTCCTCGGCAAAGCAGTTCACCCGCCACATCGAATTGATGCCGAGACCCTCGCAGCTTTGCTCCGGCCTGAGCTTCAGCCGGTCTTCGATCGCCGGCTGGAAAGGCTTCAGCCGCGACCAGGCTTCAGTGGCGCCGAACTTCTCGTTACGGCCGAAGAAGACGCCGACATGGTTTTGCGCCGGCGCGACATACATGGACAGGACCAGGGCGAAGTCCGGCAGCCCGCGCTGCCAGAACCAGGGTCCGCGCCGCGCCATGGATGCGCGTTCCTCCGGATGCCGTTCGGCGAACAGCGCCCAGAAGCTGCGTTGGCGGAATTCAGAGGCGCGGCGAGCGCCAAAGTCGAATTCGCTCATGGTTCAACCCGTCGAAAGGCGCCGCTATCGACGCCCGGAGGCTGCCCCCGGCCTTACACCATGCCGAGCGCGGCCTTGTACAGATCGAGGATGGATTCTTCCTCTTGGCGCTCGGCCTGGTCCTTCTTGCGCAGCCGGATGATCGAGCGCATCGCCTTGGTGTCGAAGCCGGTGCCCTTGGCTTCGGCGAACACTTCCTTGATGTCGTCGGCGATGGTCTTCTTTTCTTCCTCGAGCCGCTCGATGCGCTCGATGAAGGCGCGCAACTGGCCGGCGGCAACAGTCTGGCTGGTCTCGGTGATGTCGTCGGCCATGTTTTTCTCCGCTTCTCTTTAGGCGCCGCGATTCTGGCGCGGCAAAATTGGAGCGGGTTCGATGCCCGAGCGGGCGCGGCGGGTCAAGCCATTATCGATGCTTCGTGGACGGCTGCTGCCAGCCGTCCCCAATGTGATCGATTCGCATCACCCAAAGGCGATCAGCAAATCCTTCGCGTCGATCTGATCGCCGGCCTTGACCAGCACTTCGGCGATCATGCCGTCGCGTTCGGCATGCAGCGCCGTCTCCATCTTCATGGCTTCGATGGAGAGCAGCACGTCACCAGCCTTGACCGCCTGGCCGGCGGCAACCGCAAGCGCGGAGACCACGCCCGGCATCGGCGCGCCGACATGCGCCTCGTTGCCGGGCTCGGCCTTGCGCCGTGCCTTGGCCGCCGAGGCGCCGTGCGCCCTGTCCGGCACCCGGACGCGGCGCGGCTGGCCGTTGAGCTCGAAAAACACGGTGACCATGCCCTTCTCATCGACATCGCCGATGGCAAGGCAGCGCACCACAAGGGTCTTGCCTTTCTCGATATCCAGGAAGATCTCGTCCTCGGACTTCATGCCGTAGAAATAGGTCGGCGTCGGCAACACGCTGACCGGCCCGTAGGTCTCCTGCGCGGCGGCAAAGTCGGTGAACACCTTCGGATACATCAGCCAGGACGCGAATTCGTATTCCGAGAGCTTGCGCTCCAGCTTCTCCTCAATTTCCTTGCGGCTGGCCTTGAGGTCTGCCGGCTTGAGCAGCGAGCCCGGCCGCACGGTGATCGGTTTGCTTTCCTTCAGTGCCTTCTTCTGCAGCTTCGCAGGCCAGCCGCCGGGCGACTGACCGAGATCGCCGCGCAGCATCGAGACGACCGAGTCGGGGAAGGCGATGTCCTTGGCCGGGTTTTCGACGTCGGCGACGGTGAGGTCCTGGCTCACCATCATCAGCGCCATGTCACCGACCACCTTGGATGACGGCGTCACCTTGACGATGTCCCCGAACATCAGATTGACGTCGTGATAGGCCTGCGCCACCTCGTGCCAGCGCGTCTCCAGCCCGAGCGAGCGCGCCTGTTCCTTGAGGTTGGTGAACTGGCCGCCCGGCATCTCGTGCAAATAGACCTCCGAGGCCGGCCCTTTGAGGTCGCTTTCGAAGGCGGCGTACTGGTTGCGCACCGCTTCCCAGTAGAAGGAGATGTTGCGGATCCATTGCGGATCGAGGCCGGGATCGCGCTCGGTTCCTTTCAGCGCCTCGACAATCGAGCCGAGGCAGGGCTGCGAGGTGTTGCCGGAGAAGGAATCCATCGCCGCATCGATGGCGTCGACGCCGCTTTCCACGCCCGCCAGCACCGTCGCCGCCGACAGGCCTGACGTGTCGTGGGTGTGGAAGTGGATCGGCAAATCGGTCGCCTCGCGCAGCGCCTTGAACAGCACGCGTGCGGCGGCCGGCTTCAACAGCCCCGCCATGTCCTTGACGGCGATGATGTGGGCGCCGGCGGCCTGCAATTCCTTCGCCAGCCCGACATAGTATTTGAGGTCGTATTTGGCGCGTGCCGGATCGAGGATGTCACCGGTGTAGCAGATCGCCGCTTCGACCAGCTTGCCCTCTGCGCCCACCGCGTCCATGGCGACGCGCATATTCTCGACCCAGTTCAGGCAGTCGAAGACGCGGAACAGGTCGACGCCGCCAGCCGCTGCCTGTTTGACGAAATGCTGCACGACATTGTCGGGATAGTTGGTGTAGCCGACGCCGTTGGCGCCGCGCAGCAGCATTTGCAGCAAAAGGTTGGGGGCGGCCTCGCGCACTTTGCTCAGCCGCTCCCACGGATCCTCGGTGAGGAAGCGCATGGCCACGTCGAAAGTGGCGCCGCCCCAGCATTCCAGCGACAGCAGCCGCGGCAGTGCCCGCGCATAGGTGCCGGCAATGCCGGCAATGTCATGCGTGCGCATGCGGGTGGCGAGCAGCGACTGGTGGCCGTCGCGCATCGTCGTATCGGTGACCAGCACCTCTTTTTGCTCACGCATCCAGGCAGCGAATTTCTCCGGCCCCAGCGCGTCGAGTTTCTGCTTGCTGCCTCCCGGCACATTGCCGTTGAGATAGGGCACGACGGGCGCTGCCGCATCGGCCTTCGGCATCGGACGGCCGCGGGTTTCGGGATGGCCGTTGACGCTGACATCGGCCAGATAGTTGAGCAGCTTGGTGGCGCGGTCCTGGCGCTTGACCTGCGCGAACAGTTCCGGCGTCGTGTCGATGAAACGGGTCGTGTAGGAATTGTCGGCGAAGCGCGGGTGGTTGATGATCGCCTCGAGGAAGGTGAGGTTGGTCGCCACGCCGCGGATGCGGAACTCGCGCAAGGCCCGGTTCATGCGGGCGATCGCCTCTGCCGGTGTCGGCGCCCAGGCCGTCACCTTCTCCAGCAGCGGATCGTAGAAGCGGGTGATGACCGCGCCCGAATAGGCGGTGCCGCCGTCAAGGCGGATGCCGAAACCGGCGGCTTCGCGATAGGCGGTGATCCGGCCGTAATCCGGGATGAAACTATGCTCCGGATCCTCGGTGGTGATGCGGCACTGCAGCGCGTGGCCGTTCAGCCTGATGTCGGCCTGCGCCGGCACGCCCGATTCTTTCGTGCCGATGACAAAGCCGTCCAATATGTGGATCTGCGCCTTGACGATGTCGATGCCGGTCACCTGCTCGGTGACGGTGTGTTCGACCTGGATGCGCGGATTGACCTCGATGAAGTAGAATTTGCCGGTGTCGGCGTCCTGCAGGAATTCCACCGTGCCGGCGCCGATATAGCTCGTCTCGCGCGCGATCTTGAGCGCATAGCCGCAAAGCTCCTGGCGCAATGCCTCGCTGAGGTAAGGCGCCGGCGCCCGCTCGACGACCTTCTGGTTGCGGCGCTGGATCGAACAGTCGCGCTCGAACAGATGCACGGCATTGCCGTGAGTGTCGCCAAGCACCTGGACCTCGACATGGCGGGCGCGCTCGATCAGCTTTTCGAGATAGACCTCGTCCTTGCCGAACGCGGCCTTGGCCTCACGTTTGCCTTCGGTGACTTCGCGGACCAGATCGGCCTCGGCGCGGATGGCGCGCATGCCGCGCCCACCACCGCCCCACGATGCCTTGAGCATCACCGGATAGCCGATTTCCTTGGCCAATTTCTTGACCGCGTCCATGTCGTCCGGCAGCGGGTCGGTTGCCGGGATCACCGGCACGCCGACCTCGATGGCGAGATTGCGCGCGGCGACCTTGTTGCCGAGCCGGCGCATCGTGTCTGGCTTAGGGCCGATAAAGGTGATGCCGGCCTCGGCGCAGGCATCTGCGAATTCAGGGCTTTCCGACAAAAGGCCATAGCCCGGATGGATGGCGTCGGCGCCGGACAGCCTGGCGACGCGGATCACTTCCTCGATCGACAGATAGCTTTCGATCGGCCCCATGTCCTTGGCCAGATGCGGCCCGCGCCCGACCTGGTAGCTTTCATCGGCCTTGAACCGATGCAGCGAATATTTGTCCTCCTCGGCCCAGATCGCCACGGTTTTGAGGCCGAGCTCGTTGGCCGCGCGAAAGACGCGGATGGCAATTTCGGACCGGTTGGCGACGAGGATCTTCGTGATGGCCAAGGAAGAAGGCTCCGGACAGGGAGGGATGGGGCTGAGCAATGATTAACGCGAAAATGCTGCAGTGCAACCAAAATCGGGAGGCGATTAAACCGATTTAAATGGATTCTAGCACTGCAAAGCGAAAGACTGCGTGCGGATGGCGTCGTGAAGTGACGCGAATTGTCATCCCGCGCACAATCCGCTCCCGGCCAATGGTTCTTTTTTTTAGCCAATGCCGTCGCTCCGTCCCTGCTCCGACTGATCAAAAGAAAAATGCCCGGCGCAAGCGCCGGGCATTTCGTAGGGGTTGAGCTAATGGATCAGCCCTTCGGCAGCCAGGTGATCTTGCCGTCCGGACCCTTCTTCCACTCGTACATGATGTAGCCCGGGAGCTTCGGATCGCCCTTCTCGTCATAGGCGAGATCGCCCAGAACGGTCTTGAACGGACCCTTCTCATGCATCGCCTTCGCCACTTCCACCGGGTCATTCGACTTGGCCACGGCAGCGGCCGCAGCAATGACCTGCATGGCAGCGTAGGAGTAGAGTGTGTAGGCTTCCGGCTCAAAGCCCTGGGCGCGGAACTTCTCGACCAGTGCCTTGTTGTCGGGGATAAGGCGCGGATCCGGGCCGAAGGTGTTGAGCGTGCCGATAACCGCGTCGCCGGCGATCGCAGCCAGCTCGTCGGTGACGATGCCGTCGCCCGACATCAAGGTAGCCTTGAGGCCCTGGTCAGCCGACTGGCGGATGATCAGGCCGGCTTCGGTGTGCAGGCCGCCCCAATAGATCAGGGTGACGCCGGCGTCCTTCATCTTGGCGATCAGCGCCGAGAAGTCCTTGTCGCCGACATTGACGCCTTCGTACATGACTTCCGTCATGCCGGCCGCGTTCATCGCCTTCTTGGTTTCGTCGGCAAGGCCCTGACCGTAGGGGGTCTTGTCGTGGATGACGGCAACCTTGGCGTCCTTGAAGTTGGCCGCAATATAGGCGCCGGCGATGCCGCCCTGCTGGTCATCGCGTCCGCAGGTGCGGAACACGTTCCACAGGCCGCGCTCGGTGAATTTCGGGTTGGTCGCCGCCGGGGTCACTTCGACGATGTTGTTGTCGACATAGACTTCCTGCGACACCGGGATCGAGACGCCCGAGTTGAAGTGGCCGACCACGAACTTGACGCCGTCGCCAACGAACTTGTTGCCGACCGAGATGCCCTGCTTCGGATCGGAGACGTCGTCGCCGACTTCGAGCTTGATCTGCTCGCCATTCATGCCGCCTGCTGCATTGATGTCGGCAACGGCCGCTTCCGCACCCTTCTGCAGCTGCGCACCGAAGGCCGCATTCGGGCCGGTGATCGGACCGGCGACGCCGACGAGGACATCAGCCCATGCGTTACCGCCAAACGCGACAAGCGCGGTCAGGGCAACGGCGGACAAAAGTGATTTCTTCATTTAAACGCTCCCATTTACGAGGTGGGCGTGGATGATACTTTCATGCGATGCCCACCCTTATCGCAGAAAGCGTACTTTGCCGATTTTCAGGCCCTTGTCACGCCGATTCATCCCCGAAACGGCGTTAATGGTGAACGTCAAGCTTTCGGTTTCCAGCTTAAGATCGAAGCCCGTTCGTAAAGCCAATTATACTGCGTCACCATCTGGTTGGTGCGCGTGTATTGATAGCCGACAAACCCCAATATCATAAGCACGATTGTGTCCACGACATAGTATTGCAGAGAAAACATCGTACCGCCGAACAGGGCATGATGGATGAACCTGATGCCGATGCCGAGCCCCAGCAGGAAGGCGAACAGCGCCGGTAGGCTGCGCCATGTCTGGGCGCTGGCCTTGCCAGTCATCCATGCCGCCCAGCCGCCGAGCAGACAGGTGACGAAGAAGAACTGCCAGATGGAAGGTTCTTCGTAGAGAATGCCTTGCATAGTGAAGACTCCCTAGCATGACCCCGAAAAGTTGCAGACTTTTCGGAAAAAGGTCATGCGACAAACAAACAAATTGGAGCGGAATACCGTATGCATACATTCCACTCCAACTCAGTGATGGCCGCCTTCGAGATAGGCCGCGCGCACTTCCGGATTGGCGAGCAATTCCTTGCCGGTGCCGCTCATGGTCACGTTGCCATTGACCATGACATAGCCGCGCGTGGCGAGCTTGAGCGCGCCGAAGGCGTTCTGCTCGACCAGGAACACGGTCAGCCCTTGCGTGCGGTTCAGCTCGCGGATGGCGTCGAAGATCTGCTTGACGATCAGTGGCGCCAGGCCGAGCGACGGCTCGTCGAGCAGAAGCAGCTTCGGCCGCGCCATCAGCGCGCGCCCGATCGACAGCATCTGCTGCTCGCCGCCCGACAGCGTCCCGCCGCGCTGCGCGATGCGCTCCTTGAGGCGCGGGAACAGTGTGAACACCTTCTCGGCATCCTCGTCATAGTGCTTGAGGTTGTCGAGGCCGGCGCCCATCTGCAGGTTTTCCATCACCGTCATGCGCGGGAAAATGCGCCTGCCTTCCGGCGACTGCGCGATGCGCATGCGCGCGATCTCGTGCGTCGGCATCTGGGTGATGTCGGTGCCGGCGAAAGTGATGGTGCCGGCACGCGCCCGCGGCGCCCCGAAGATGGTCATCATCAGCGTCGACTTGCCGGCGCCGTTGGCGCCGATCAAAGCGACGATCTCGCCTTGGTTGACGTGGACATTGACGCCGTTCAGCGCCTTGATGTTGCCGTAGTAGGTCTCGACGCCCTTGATGTCGAGCAACGTTGTCTCGGCCATCACTTACGCCCTCCGCGCGGCTTGGATGTCGGGGATTTCCCGGCGGGCTTGGCCGTGGCCCGCTCGGTCGGTTTTCTCGGCGCGACGCTGGCCCTTGCATCGACCTGTGCCGCCTTCGAGGCGCCCTTCGACACCGTAACCCGCTCGCCCTCGCTGTGGCCGATCGTGTCGCTCACCGGGCCGGCGAGATAAGACGACGACGTGCCTGGCCCGTGCGCCGTGTCAGGCCCTATGTCCAACTGCTCGATGACGTCTTCATCGCCGACCTCGGTCAGCACCGTCTCGACCTCCTCGTCGTCGACGCCGAGATACGCGGCGATGACGCGTGGGTCGGTGCGCACCGCTTGCGGGCTGCCGTCGGAAATCTTGCGGCCATATTCGAGCACAACGACATGGTCGGAAATTTGCATGACCACCGACATGTCATGCTCGATCAGCAGGATCGATGTGGTGCTCTTGATGTCCATCAACAGCGAATTGAGCGCGGCCGATTCCTTCGGATTGAGACCGGCCGCCGGCTCGTCGAGACACAGAAGCTCGGGCCCCGTGCACATGGCGCGCGCGATCTCGAGGCGCCGCTGTGCGCCATAGGGCAGGTCGCCGGCCGGATCGTCGGCCCGATCGACGAGATCCGCCTTCTCCAGCCAGTGCTTGGCGAGCTCCACCGATTCGGCCGAGGCCCGGCGGTAGCCGCCGATCCCGAACAGGCCCAGGATCGTATAGCCCGATGCCTTCATCAGCTTGTTGTGCTGGGCAACCAAGAGGTTCTCCAGCAGCGTCATGCCGGAGAACAGGCGGATGTTCTGGAAGGTGCGTGCCACCTTGGCGCGCGCCGGGATCTCGTGGTTAGGCAGCCGTTCGAGCAGGAAGCTCGAGCCGTCGGCACCGTTGAGCGTGATCATGCCTTCCGACGGCTTGTAGAAGCCGGTGATGCAGTTGAAAACGGTGGTCTTGCCGGCGCCGTTGGGTCCGATCAGCGCGGTGATCTCGCCGCGCTTGGCCTGGAACGACAGGTCGCCGATGGCGACCAGGCCGCCGAACTTCATCGACAGATGCTCGACCTGGAGAATGGCGTCTTTCATGCCCGGATTGGCCTTCTGAATCGAACTCGCATTCATCAGCCGTGTCCTTCCTTGGTGAAGGAACTGGAGACCGCTCTTCGCTCCTTGAGGAAGGCTGTCGGTTCACGACTACCGACGAAGCCGCGCGGCTTCCACAGCATGACGATGACCATGGCCATGCCGAACAGAAGCATGCGGTAAAGCTCCGGCGTGAAATCCTTGCCGAAGACCTGCTTGAGAAAGTCGAGTTCCCGCAATGCCTCGGTGCCGCCGATCATCACCATTGCGGCGACCGCGATACCGACCAGCGAGCCCATGCCACCGAGCACGACGATGGCCAGGATGATCGCCGATTCCAGGAAGACGAAGGATTCAGGGCTGACGAAGCCCTGCCGTGCGGAGAAGAAGGCGCCGGCAAAACCGCCGAACATGGCGCCGGTGGCAAAGGCGGTGAGCTTGGTGGTGGTGGTGTTGATGCCGAGCGAGCGGCAGGCGATCTCGTCCTCGCGCAGTGCCTCCCAGGCGCGGCCGACAGGCATGCGCCTGAGCCGTATCGTGACGAAGGCGGTCAGCAGCGCCAGCGCCAGGATCAGATAGTAGAGGAAGATCTTGTAGTAGGCGCTCGACTGCGCGATGTGCAGCACCTTGCCGATATAGTTCGGGTCCGTCGAATTGAACGTCATCAGGCCGAAGAACGTGACCTTCGGAATACCGGAGATGCCGGCCGAGCCGTTGGTGACTTCACGCCAGTTGATCAGCACCAGGCGGATGATCTCGCCGAAGGCCAGAGTGACGATCGCCAGATAGTCGCCACGCAGCCGGAGCACCGGAAAGCCGAGCATCACGCCCCAGAAGGCGGCCATGGCGCCGGCCGCCGGCAGCAGGATCCAGAACGACAGGCCGTAGTGAGAGCCGAGCAGCGCATAGGCATAGGCGCCGACCGCGTAGAAGGCGACGTAACCGAGATCGAGCAGACCGGCGAGGCCGACGACGATGTTCAGCCCCCAGGCCAGCATCACATAGATCAGGATCTGGATGCCGAAATTGTCGATCCACTTCAGCGAGCCCTGCAGCCCGCCGACGAACGACCACGACATCAGCGACAACACGCCGACGACCAGGATCGGATAGAGCACCAATGCGGTGACCCCGAGCTTGGTGAAATTGTCATGGATGTAGGCGCGGAAGTAAAAGATCACACAGGCCAGCGCATAGATGACGGCCAGCGCGCGCAGGAACTGCAGATAGCCGGCCAGACCATCGCCTACCAGCCCCGGCAAGGCGCCGCCGAACACAAACAGGACCACCGCCAGCACGATGGCCACGATGAAAGCCGGAAGCAGGAAGAAGCGCGACGCCACGCTGGCCGGCAACAGACCGGTGGCGACATTGGCGATCTTCTGATTGGCCATGAAGGGCTGGCCATAGGCAATGTAGAAGAAGCGGCCAAGCATGGTCAGCACGACCACGGTGATGAGCAGCCACCAGCGCGTCACCAGGATCAACTGGTTGCTGATGTTCTGGTCGGTCTTCAGGCCGATGAACAGAACGAACAGGCCCAGCGCGATGGCACCGGCATAAAGCGCCTCACGAAATGCGCGCTGCACGGGGGAGGCGACGGTGTCGCGCTCCGAGGATACGGTAACCGCCATTGTCTCAGACCTTTTCGACTTCTGGCCGGCCCAAAATGCCGGAAGGCAGGAAGATCAGCACGATCGCCAGGATGGAGAACGCCGCGACGTCCTTGTAGTCGATCGAGAAATAGGCCGACCACATGCTTTCGATGAAGCCGATCAGCAGCCCGCCAAGCACGGCGCCCGGCAGAGACCCGATGCCGCCGAGAACGGCCGCGGTGAACGCCTTGACGCCCGGCACGAAACCGTCGGAGAAGGCGATGACGCCATAATACATCAGGAACAGCGTGCCGGCGACGGCCGCAAGGGCTGCGCCCATGATGAAGGTGATCGAGATCGTACGATCGACGTCGACGCCGAGCAGCGCGGCCATCTTGCGGTCCTGCTCACACGCCCGTTGCGCCCGGCCAAGCGAGGTCCTGTTGACCAGGTACCAGAACAGCGCCAGCAGCAGCGCCGTGACGATGACGATGATGATCTGCTTCAGCGACACGCTGATGCCGTTGATGTTGTAGACCTGGCTGACCATCGGCGGGATCGGCTTGTTGCGCGGACCCTGCGTCACCTGGATGAAGTTCGACAGCGCGATCGACATGCCGATGGCGGTGATCAGCGGCGCCAGCCGGAACGAACCGCGCAGCGGCCGGTAGGCCACCTTCTCGATCGTCCAATTGTAGAGGCTGGTGAGCAGCATCGCCACGATCATCATGATCAGCAGCGCCAGGACGACCGGCACCGAATAGAACAAGGCGCCGAGGATGAGGAAGACGACGAGGGCGGCGAAGGCCCCGACCATGAAAATGTCGCCGTGGGCGAAGTTGATCATGCCGATGATGCCGTAGACCATCGTGTAGCCGATTGCGATCAGCCCATAGATCGATCCCAGCGTCAGCCCATTGATAAGCTGCTGGACAAAGTACTGCATGTGTACATGGCTCCCCTGGAACGTCGCCCATGCAGACGCATTCCTTTTCGTATTTCCCCTAGTCGTAAAGTTTCGAGCCCGGATTGCAACGTGATTTTTCAAACGTCGTGCGTGTTTTGCCGGCACGCCGTTCGATTGCCCGTTTTTTGCTCCCGATCCCTGGACTATCGCGGACCCTATCATTGGCATAACGCAATGTCTTTGACGATTCAGTCGGACAATGCACCTCATTTCGAAGAAATCGCCGTCAAAATTAGGTGATAAGACGAATCGTTGCGTTGCCGGCATGCTTCGTTTTTTAGCCACATTCCTTTCCTCGGGGGCAAGATTCTTGCCGCTTGGCCTTAGGCTGTGCGCAACTGGATCGTGATGGTCGATAGAAGACAGTGTAAAAAACCAGGCTTCCAGCCTCGCCCGTCGGGCAAGGAAGCGACTGCGCGTCTGTGATCAGTAGGCGGATCCACCATCGTCGCTCAGCGCATGCCGCTCCGTGCCCTTCAAGGGCGGATTGAAAACGCTGACCAGGATCATGTCGCCTGCGGCGTCGGCCCGCAGATAATGCTCGTCATGCTCATTGAGCACATAGATCGTACCCGGCTCTATACGATGCACCGCACCGGACATGTCCTCGACCTCGCCGGCGCCGGCGATGCAATAACAGGCCTCGAAATGCCTGACATAGTGGAGGCGCGATTCGCTGCCCGCGCGCACGACAGTGTGGCAGACGGTGAAGCCCATGCCATCCTGCTGGGTCAGCAACCGGTGGCTGGTGCCATTGCCCCAATTCACGAAGAAGTCAGATTTTTCTACATCAGCCAATTGTCTGGTGAACATGACGATTTCCCTGCGGATGCCAGCCAAGGACCGGGAAGTTGCGGATGGATTGGTGATCCACGGCAGAGATGCTGCATGCCGGGCGGACTTTCAAATGATTGCTTCTCACCGGTCATGTTAGTAAATCTTACAGATGGACTACATTCCGCTGAATGCCATCCGGGCCTTTGAGGCTGCTTCCCGCCGCTTGAGCTTTTCCGCTGCCGCCGAAGAGTTGCATGTGACCCATCCGGCGATCAGTCACCAGATAAGGCGCCTGGAGGAGTGGCTGGGCGTGCCTCTGTTCCACCGCGACGCGCGCAAGGTCAGGCTGACCGATGCCGGCGTGATGCTGCAGGCGTCAGCGAGCGCTGCCCTTGCCGAACTCGGCGCCACCTGCCGGCGCATCCGGCGCAATGCCGCGGCGGCGACGATTTCTGTCGGCTGCATCCCGTCCATCGCCAGCCGCTGGCTTGTGCCCCGCCTGCCAGCCTTCACCGCCAGTCACCCCGACATCGGCATGCGCGTCGCCTATGCCAAAGCCGAGGACAGGCTTGGCGATGGCGACAATGACGTGCTGATCACGCTCGGCGCCGATCCGACGCCCGGCGTCACCAGCCTGAAACTGTTTTCGCGCCTCAACCGCCCGGTGTGCAGCCCCTACTATCTGGCCGGCAGGGAGCATCTCAGGACACCTGCCGGGATCGCCGGCGCCGACCTGCTGCACGACGAGAACCGCCAAGGCTGGAGCGAGTGGTTTGCCGAGGCCGGCCTGGCCAAGGTCGATGTCGGCAACGGGCCGGTCTTTGCCGACTTCAACATCCTTGCCACCGCGGTTATCGCCGGGCATGGCGTGGCGCTATGCCCCGTCGATGTCTTTCGCGACGAACTGAAGCGCGGCGACCTGGTGGTCCTGTCCGACATATCGACGAACCGCGACAAGGCTTACTTCCTGACCATGGCGGCGAATGCCTCCCCCGCCGCACTCACCTTCGCCGACTGGTTCCGTCGGGAAGTCTCGGTCGATGCCGAGGGCAACCAGCCCGCTACTTGACGACGAACCCATGCGCGAAGGGATCGCGGTCGTCGATGAAGATGGTGTTCAGACCGGTCATCCGCGCCCAGCCGCCGATCGAAGGGATGATGGCCGGCTTGCCGGCAACGGTGACGTCCTTTTCGACCTTACCCTTGAACAGCGAACCGATGATCGATTCATGGACGAAGCTGTCGCCGGCCTTGAGCTTGCCCTTGGCATGAAGCTGCGCCATGCGTGCCGAAGTGCCTGTGCCGCAGGGCGAGCGGTCGATCGCCTTGTCGCCATAGAAGACGGCATTGCGCGCATCGGCGCCCGCCACCGTCGGCTTGCCCGTCCACAGCATGTGCGACAGCCGGTTGATCTCAGGATTTTCCGGATGCACGAACGAATACTTCTCGTTGAGCCGCTGCCGTACCACCGGGCTCCAGGCGATGAAATCGCCAGCGGAGTAGTCAGCCATATCGCGGTAATTCGCCTGCGGTTCGACGATGGCGTAGAAATTGCCGCCATAAGCGACATCGACGGTAATCTCGCCAAGCTGCGGACACTCCACCGTCAGCCCTTCCGCATAAAGGAAGGACGGCACATTGGTGATACGCACCTCTTCGACATAATCACCAACCTGTTTGTACTCGGCGATGACCAGCCCGGCCGGCGTGTCGAGCCTGAGCACACCCGGCGTCTTCGGCTTGATCAGCCCATGTTCGATGGCCATCGTCACCGTGCCGATCGTGCCGTGGCCGCACATTGGCAGGCAGCCCGACGTCTCGATGAACAGGATGGCGATGTCGCAATCCTCGCGCGTCGGCGGGTAAAGGATCGAGCCCGACATCACGTCATGGCCGCGCGGCTCGAACATCAGCCCGGTGCGGATCCAGTCATACTCCGCCAGGAAATGCGCTCGCCGTTCCATCATCGTCGACCCCTCGAGCAAGGGACCGCCGCCGGTGACCAGCCGCACCGGATTGCCGCAAGTATGGCCGTCGATGCAGAAGAAGGATTTTTTGGCCATGATTTCCTCGAACTCAAAACCGTTGCGGGCTGAAGGGGGTAAGATCGATCGGCGAAGTCTGCCCGAGAACGAGATCGCGGATCAAGCGGCCGCTGGCGGCCGCCTGGGTCAGGCCGAGATGGCCATGGCCAAAGGCGTAGACAACGTTGGGCGCAGTGCGCGCCGTGCCGATGACCGGCAGCGAATCCGGCAGCGATGGACGATAGCCCATCCATTCGCGGCCGCCTGACGGGTCCAGCCCCGGCAGGAATTGTTTGGCTTTTTCCAGCATCGCCTTGGAGCGCGCAAAATTCGGTGGCCGGCCGAGTCCGCCCAACTCGACGGCGCCGCCGACGCGCAGTCCCGTGCCGAGCGGCGTGATGACGAAACCGTGGCCGGAGAAGATCAGCATCCGCTGCACGGCGAAGGCGGTCTTCGGCAATGTCGTGTTGTAGCCGCGCTCGGTCTCCAGCGGGATAATGTCGCCGAGGTTCTTGGCCAGCAGATGCGACCATGCACCGGCGGCGACGACAAGATGCCGTGCCTGCCGGACAGTGCCGTCGGCCAGCGTCAGCGTCACGCCGGCATGATCGGCGGCGATGCGCTCGATGCGCGCTTTTTCGAAACGCGCGCCCAACCCTTCGGCATAGGCCCACACTGCCTTGCCGAGCAGTTTCGGGTCGGCGACGGTCTTCCATCCCGGCACGAACGTGCCCTTGATGAAGCGCGGCGACAGCCCAGGCTGCAGCCGCGCCAGTTCCTCGCCTTCGACATGGCGAAAGCCGATGCCGAAGCGCTCTCGCGCCGCCCAGCCCGACAGTCCGGCCTGGAACTCTGCCTCGCTTTCGTAAAGTTCCAGCGAACCATCCTCGTGCAGCATCGGCCGCGCGCCGGACCGCTCGAGCAACCCCATCCATTCGGCCTCGGCGAGCCTCATCATGCCCGCCTGTGCCACAAGGCTCGCCTCATAATGCCGCGGCGCGCCAGCGCGCCAGAAGCGGAACAGCCATGGCAGGAGCTTCGGCAGATAGGCCGGTGGGATGCTGAGCGGTCCGAGCGGATCGGCAAGCCATTTCGGCAATTGCCGCATCATGCCCTTATGCGCCATCGGCAGCACATCGGAGAAGGCGAAGGCGGCGGCATTGCCGGAGCTGGTTTCCTCGCAAATGCCGGTCCGGTCGAAGATGGTGACGCTGCGCCCGGCCTCAGCCAGCAGGGCTGCGGCACAGATGCCGACAATGCCGCCACCGACAATGGCGATGTCAATTGAAGCATCGCTGTTCATGACCACGCGCCGTGCAAAAATGGCCAGTCTCGCCTCTCCGAGCCAGCCCCCTCATCCGGCCCTTCGGGCCACCTTCTCCCCGAGGGGAGAAGAGTTCGCCAACGCTGGCGCCAGTCTCTTCTCCCCAACGGGGAGAAGGTGGCCGCGAAGCGGCCGGATGAGGGGGCCTGCAGCATTGCCAATTCAGAACGTCGGCAGCTTCGGCCGTACCGCCAATGCGTCCTTGACGATCTTCTCGACTGTCTTGCGGCGCTCGCCTGACAGCGGCTGGCGCGGCATGCGCACGCGGTCGTTGGTCTGGATCGCGAACACTTCGGCAAGCTTGATGTTTTGTACCAGATAGGTCGAGACATCGAGATCGAGCAGCGGCCGGAACCAGCGGTAGATTGACAGCGCTTCTTCGCGGCGGCCCTGCTTCATCAGCTGATAGATGGCAACGGTCTCGCGCGGGAAGGCGACAACCAGACCCGCCACCCAGCCGATGGCGCCGACCGACAGCGCCTCGAAAGCGAGATTATCGACGCCGGTGAAGAGGTCGTAGCGGTCGCCGAAGCGGTTAATGATCTCGGTCGAACGGCGGATATCGTCGGACGATTCCTTGATGGCGACGAAGCGCTTGTCGGCGGCCAGTTCCTCCATCTGGTCGACGGTGACGTCGACGCGGTAGGCGAGCCGGTTGGAGTAGATCATCACCGGCAGGTCGCCGGCCTGGGCGACGGCGCGCAAGGCGGCGACCGTCTCTTCCGGGTTGGTGTGATAGATCGGGCTCGGCACCACCATCAGCCCGTTGGCGCCTTCCTTGGCGGCGCGCTTGGCGATGCTTGCCGCCTCGCGGGTGCCGGCCTCGTTGACCGTCAGCAGCACCGGCTTGTTCCCGGCGACTTTCTGTGCCGTCTTCAGCACCTCGATCTTTTCGTCATGCGACAGCATCGGGCCTTCGCCGAGCGAGCCGCAGACGATGATGCCGTCGCAGCCGGCCTCCATCTGCAAGGCAAAGCAGCGCTCCATCTCGGCATGGTCGAGGCGGTCGTCAGCAGTGAATTTGGTCGTGACGGCGGGGAAAACTCCGGTCCACATAGCTGTCTCTCCATCTGATATATCAGCTGTATATCTGGTAAGAAATCTACTGTCAACGCGGAATCTGCTATGATATATCTAAAATATATCAGGAGCGGACCTTTGATATCCACCGACACTGCATCCCCAGAGCCGGCTGCCACCAAGGCCTATCGCGCGCTCGAGCATATGATCGTGACGCTGGAACTGGCGCCGGCGAGCTTTGTCACCGAGGGCGCCCTGATCGAAAGGCTCGGCCTCGGCCGCACGCCAGTGCGCGAGGCGATCCAGCGCCTGGCTTGGGAAGGCTTGCTCGACATAAGGCCACGCGCCGGCATCGCCATTGCGCCGCTGCATCCCGGCGATTGGCTGCGCGTGCTTGACGCGCGCCGCGGCGTCGAGGTGGTGCTGGCACGCTCAGCCGCCCGTTTCGTCACCCGCGAGGCCGCCGACATGTTTCACGACGCAGCACTTGCCATGCAGAAGGCGGTCATCTCGGGCAACGTGCTGGCCTTCATCCAGGCCGACAAGGCGCTCGACGAGGCGCTGGCGCAGGCTGCCGACAACCCGTTCGCGGCGCGGCTGGCCGCGCCCTTGCAGACCCACAGCCGCCGCTTCTGGTTCCGCTACAAGGCCGACACCGGGCTCGCCGAATCCGCCGAGCACCATGTCGCGCTGATCCGCTCGATCCTGGACGGCGACGAGGAAGCCGCCGCCAAGGACGCCAAGCGCCTGATGGCGCTGTTGCGTGGCCATGCCGAGACGGCGGCGACGCGCTGAACGGGCGATCAGATCCCTTGCGTGGTGGCGATGGCGGTATTCTCCCATCCGTCACCGGTCGCGAAGATGCAGCTTCGGCCCTTCACGTCGGTCACCAGCATCGACCAGGTCCCATTTGCCGCAACATAGATCTCGACAATGGCGGCCTCGCCGACCACACCGTAGCCGATCTGCTTTTGTTGAAAGGCCTGCGCCAGCCCCGCGACGAGGTCGCTGTGGCCGCCGCAGATAAATTGCGCCTGCGCCGATAGGGTCGACAGCGCCAGCGCAGTGCCGATCGCGGCTATCCTGATCCATCGAAACGAAAATTTGTGTGCCATTGGGCACCTCCTTCGCCTTGGCGTTCCGGCAAAGGAGGCACATGGGGCAGCCTCAATATGCCGGAGCGTTCCAGGCCGGGTCCGACGTCTTCATCACGTCACTCCTTCTGGTTTTCCGGTCTGTCGTCAGGGAAGTTATCATTCCCTTGAATCGATATGGTGAGGCCCCGATCCGAAAACAAGCACCATTGCCTTGCCCTCGCCGGTGCCAACCGGACCGCCAAAGGCGAAAAAGGCGGGATGACCCGCCTCTTTCTGTATTTGGAATGTTTCCCGAACCCAGTTCATCGTCGGGATGACGAATTCCGCACCGTCCTTGATGCCGGACGGTCAGCGCGAGGTCACCGTCTTGGTCTTGGTGTAGAAGCGGAACGCATCCGCCGCAGCGGCACCCCTTTGTCCGAGAGTTATCTTCCGATCAGTATCAGGCGCCCGGCAAGGCTGCTGCCACGGCCCCTCCATCCCAACCTTCGCCAGCCGTGATGACGCAGCTTTGGCCGTGTGTGTCGGTAGCCAGGATGGTCCAGGTACCTTGGTCGGAGATGAAGATCTCAAGCACCACATTCGGGTTCACCAAGCCACGCGCGGCTTGGTTTTCGTGAAACTTCTTGCCGAGCGCCTTGACCATGTCGGTTCGCGCAGCGCATTGATCTGCTTTAGCCTGGGCGATGCCGGACATCGCGAACACCGCAAAGACCATCGCCGTCATAAGACGTCGTGTCATCTGACACCTCCTTGCGCCAGACGAGAACCCCGGCTGCTACCGGCGCTATATTGATGGCCTGCACCACGGCAGGAATGCAATTTAAGGCATATGGTAGGCTTTTGGTTCCATCGCTTAAACGTGATGGCGAATGTCGGTTTTGTACAAAGAAAGGCCCGGGCTTTGTGAACTGACCCGGGCCATCTCGTCCGATCTTGGAAGCCGTCCAGTCAGTTCATCGTCGGGATGACGAATTCCGCGCCATCCTTGATGCCGGACGGCCAGCGCGACGTCACCGTCTTGGTCTTGGTGTAGAAGCGGAACGCGTCCGGACCGTGCTGGTTGAGATCGCCGAAGGACGACGCCTTCCAGCCGCCGAATGTGTAGTAGGCGATCGGAACCGGGATCGGCACGTTGACGCCGACCATGCCGACCTGGACACGGGAAGCGAAGTCACGCGCCGCATCGCCGTCGCGGGTGAAGATGGCGACGCCATTACCCATTTCGTGATCGTTGGCGAGCTTGATGGCGTTCTCATAGGTCGGCGCGCGCACCACCGACAGCACCGGCCCAAAAATCTCTTCCTTGTAGATGCGCATGTCGGCGGTGACGTTGTCGAACAGGCAGCCGCCCATATAGTAGCCGTCCTCGTAGCCCTGCATGGAGAAGCCGCGGCCATCGACGACCAGCTTGGCGCCTTCCTTGACGCCGATGTCGACATAGCCCTTGACCCGCTCCAGAGCTTGGCGCGTCACCAGCGGGCCGAAATCAGCGGAGGAATCGGTCGATGGGCCAACTTTTAGGCTTTCGACACGCGGGACCAGTTTTTCCATCAGCCGGTTGGCGGTGTCATTGCCGACAGGCACCGCCACCGAGATCGCCATGCAGCGCTCGCCGGCCGAGCCGTAGCCGGCGCCGATCAGCGCATCGACCGTCTGGTCCATGTCGGCGTCGGGCATGATGATCATATGGTTCTTGGCGCCGCCGAAGCACTGCACGCGTTTTCCCGCCGCCGTGCCGCGCGAATAGATGTAATGGGCGATCGGCGTCGAGCCGACGAAGCCGATGGCCTTGATGTCGGCATCGTCGAGGATGGCGTCGACGACATCCTTGTCGCCATTGACGACGTTGAGGATGCCTGCCGGCAGGCCGGCCTCGATGAACAGTTCGGCGATGCGCATCGGCACGCCCGGGTCGCGCTCCGAAGGCTTCAGGATGAACGCGTTGCCGCAAGCGATTGCCGGCGCGATCTTCCACAGCGGGATCATCGCCGGGAAATTGAACGGCGTGATGCCGGCGACGACGCCGAGCGGCTGGCGCATCGAATAGACGTCGATGCCGGGGCCGGCGCCGTCGGTGAATTCGCCCTTCATCATGTGCGGCGCGCCGATGCAGACTTCAACCACTTCGAGGCCGCGCTGGATGTCGCCCTTGGCGTCGGCGATGGTCTTGCCATGCTCGCGCGCCAGTATGTCGGCCAGTTCGTCATAGTCGCGGGCGACCAGTTCGAGGAATTTCATCAAGACGCGCACGCGGCGCTGCGGGTTGGTGGCGGCCCATTTCGGCTGCGCCTCCTTGGCATTCTCGACCGCCGCGCGCAGTTCCGCTGGCGAAGCCAGCGCCACCGTGCCGCGCACCGTGCCGTCCATCGGCTGCATGACATCCTGCTTGCGCCCGCTGGTTCCGGCGACATGCTTGCCGCCGATGAAATGACCGTATTCGATCATGGTTCTCTCCCTGAGTTTGTGATGATGCATTCAACGCCTTTGCAGGCGCGAAGGCAACGCGAGGGAGAACGCAACCGTTGTGCAGAGATTAGACAACGGCCGATGGGTGTGCATTAATTGCCGCAAATAGCGATTTTTTGTTGATTGGCAGCAAGGATAGAGAGTTGCGATCCTTCAAACCCCCCTCTGACCTGCCGGCCATCTCCCCCGTAAGGGGGGAGATCAGCAGCGTCAGCGACGGTGCCTTTCTTTCGGCGGTCAAGATTGGCGAAAGCCGGCGTGACATCCAATCTCCCCCCTTGCGGGGCAGATGGCCGGCAGGCCAGAGGGGCGGGAACGCGGCGCTCGCCACTAAATCGGACCATCCGCATGAACTGGGATGACGTCCGCATCTTCCTCGCCGTGGCCCGCGCTGGCCAGATCCTCGGCGCCGCCAAGCGCCTCGAGCTCAACCACGCCACCGTCTCACGCCGCATCGCGGCGCTCGAGGATGCGCTGCGCACAAAACTCTTTCGCCGGCTCACCACCGGCAGCGAGCTGACGCCGGCCGGCGAGCGCTTTCTCGACATTGCCGAGCGAATGGAGGGCGACATGATCGCCGCACGCTCGACCGTGTCGGGCGAAGGCGACGATATTTCCGGCACGGTGCGCATCGGCGCGCCCGACGGGTTCGGCGTCGCCTTCCTCGCCACGCGTCTCGGCGCGCTGACGGCGCTGCACCGCGAACTGACCATCCAGCTGGTGCCGGTGCCGCGTTCCTTCTCGCTGTCACGGCGCGAGGCCGACATCGCCATTACCGTCGAGCGGCCGAGCGAAGGCAGGCTGGTGGCGGGAAAGCTGGTCGACTACACGCTCGGCCTGTTTGCCTCGCGCGCCTATGTTGAGGCACATGGCCTGCCGCGGACATCAGCGGAACTTAGCCAGCATACATTGATCGGCTATGTGCCGGACCTCATCGTCAGTCCATCGCTCGACTATGCGGCCGAGTTCAGCCCGGACTGGCGGACCAGCTTTGCCATTTCCTCGGCCCTCGGCCAGGCCGAGGCGGTGCGCTCCGGCGCCGGCATTGGCATCCTGCACACCTTCGTCGCCCGCTCGATGCCGGAGCTGATCCCCGTCGACATCGTGGCGCCGATCCGCCGCGCCTACTGGTTGGTCTATCATGAATCGGTTCGCCCTCTCCGCCGCGTGCAGATCGTCGCCAACTTCATCACCAAGGCGGTGGAGCGGGAGCGCGGGCTGTTCGTGTAGGCTATCGCCTTTCCCCTGCCATAAAATCCCCTTCCCTTGCCACGGAATCAGTGAGTGTGGCATCAGGCGCAGGATTTTGCCGCTGGTACGGTGGAGCGCCGGGTGGCACATTTTTCGGAAAGCTGGCGCGAATAACAATGCGAGCCGTTCTTGCCATCCTCCTGCTGGCCTGGCTTTCGGCCTGCGCCAACCCATGGACCAAGGTTCCGGAAGCTGAACTGCCTAAGCCGATCCGCACCGCAATGGCTCGCCCCTCGCCTTTCGTCTTCGGCAATTATTGCGGCCCGGGCACCCGCACCGGCGACCTCTCGGCCCGGCCGGTCGACCGGCTCGACAGCGCCTGCCAGATCCATGACGCCTGCTACATCGCGCGGGGCAACCATTGCGCCTGCGACGGCGCTTTGGTCGCCTCGGCAAAGGCAATCCGCGACGACAGGACGGCGCCGAAAAAGATGCGCGGCGAGGCCGAGCTTTTGATCGCCACCTTTGCGCTTCCCGTCTGCAAGGTTTTTCCGCAAGGCTTCCTGCCACCCCGCGACCCGGCCGAGCTGAAAACCATGAACGGGGCGGCGGGATGAACCGCGCCACTTGCCTGGTCCTGGCCGGGCTGGCGCTTATGGCGCTGGCCGCATGCGCTGGTCCGCTTAATCATAGCTGCGACTTCTTCCCTGGTAACGAGGACTGCGCGCGGCCCTCGCTGTCGGCCGACGCGCCAGGACCGCAAGTCGCTGCCACGCAGTTCTTCGGCGATGCCGGCACCGGCGACTATGAAAGGCAGTTTCTGGCGCTGCTCGCCCACAACCAGATCGGTGCCATGGACAGGGTGAACGGCACCGGTCCGTTCGGCCATGACCGCCATGCCATCGCCAACCGCGATTTCCAGGCCACCTACCGGACGCTGGAACGACTGGCGAAGCCGGTTGGCGCGGGGCAGATGCCAGCGGCGAGCGGCACGGCTGGCGAAGGCCATTTCGACGGCCGCTGGCGGGTGTCGCGGCAGACGCTCTATATCGACGCCGCTGCCCGGCCCTCCGCGCCCAAGACGTTCAGCTTCTCCGGCCTGCAGGCGCGCTCGGTTGAGATCGTGCTGCGCCAGTCGGGAAAGCTGCCTGTCGACATATCGGGCGCCTGCGACGGCGCGCTGGCGATCCGCGCCGTCGGCGGTTCGCGCACCGTGGCGAGCGGCGCCGCACTCCGGCTCCGCCTGTCGGCCGGGCAAACCGCCAGCCTGTTCCCGAGCGATAGTCTTAACCGCTGCAGTCTCAAGGTCAGTTCCAGTCTGGCCCCGGCGGGGACGCCACTCACCATCCTGCGCGAAGAGGTCGTGTACCCGGCGATTGCCGCGCTCGACAGCCGCTATGAGCGCTGTCCGGTGCCCGATCCCTCCGGTCTGGATCAGCTTGCCCGCGTCTTCTATGCCGGTCGCTGGCTGTCGCAGACCTGCTCGCTGCCGCTGGGGTCACCGCGCCTGTTGCGCAAATCGCGCGAGGGCTTCAACGCCAAGGTCGTGGCGTTGCTCGGCGTGCCGCTACCCGACAGCGCCTTCGACAAGGCCGATCCCGAACTGCCGCTCGACTTCTCGGTCGCGCCGAAACTCAAGCTGATCTATCTGTCGTCGCTGGAATTCAAGGCCGACTTTTCCGGCCGCGTCCTCGAACGGCTGATCCGCCACCACGCAGCCCTCGGCACCAAGGTGCGCATCATGGTGACCGACGTGCTGGAGCGCGACAAGGACGACGCGCTGCTGCACCGGCTGGCGGCCGACTACCCGAATGTCGAGTTGCAGGAATACCGCTGGCGGGCCGACCAAGGCGCGCCGATCGACGAGCAGCTGTCCCAGTTACACAAGACCCACCACGTCAAGATGCTGGCGACGCTGGCCGAAAATCCCGCCCGCTCGCGCGTCATCATCGGCGGCCGCAACATCCATGACGGCTTCCTGTTCCATAAGCCGATCGACCTGTCGCGCTATCCCAACCTGGAGCAATACGGCAAGACCGACGGCTTCTCGCTGAATTACTATTCGAACTGGAGCGATTTCGACATCGAGTTCGCCGACCCGGCAACGGTCGAGATATTGGCTGCGCATCTCTCGACCTTGTGGCTGCGCGACGCCGACACCGACATTATCAGGCCTTTTTCCATTCCGGTGCGCACCGACGGCCGGCGTCCGCCAGGCACGGTGCGCCATTTCATTTCCGTGCCTTATGAGGACAACCACGCGCTGGAGACCTATTTCGTCGAGCTGATCGACACTGCCCAGCATCACATCGAAATCGTCAATCCCTACCTCAATCTGACGCCGAAGCTCAGCCTGGCTATCGAGCGGGCACTGGCGCGTGGTGTCAGGATCGACATTATCGGCCGCATCGACCTCAAGGGCGACATTGGCGGCAAGTTGCTGACCGCGCTCAATAAGCTGTTCGTCGAGAAATATGGCGACCGCATCAACATCCGCGAATTCAAGGCGCCCGATGTCGTGCTGCATTCCAAGATCATGATGATCGACGAAAGGCTGGTGACGATCTCGTCGGTCAACCTCAACAACCGCAGCTTCTTCCACGACCTGGAGAACGGCATGATGGTCCTCGACCCCGCCTTCTACGCCAGGATGCAGCCTGTCTATGACGACTATGTCGCCCATTCGAACCCGGTATCGACCAACGTGACGATACCCTGGGCCTACCGGTGGCTGTTCTCGAAAGGCTGGGTGAAGGAAGCGTTTTAAGGGGCTCTACGACGACCGATCGATTGAAGGCCGCCAACCTTCGTCATCAACTCTGAGGGATCAGGGCGTCTCTTAGTCTCGCATTTAGGGTGACGACGATCTTTCGCATGACGGCGACGATAGCCACCATTGGCTTTTTGCCATTGGCGATGAGGCGTTTGTAGAAGAGAGCGAACTCGCCCTTTCC
>NZ_JBWLUX010000029.1:0-86306 GCF_057784315.1 Mesorhizobium sp. CNPSo 4684
TTATCGACCACAAGCACGGGAAACTGGTTCGCCGAAGCGCCGCGCCAACCAAACCGCTTGGCGCTGCGGCGAACTCAACATAAGGCGAAAACTGTTACCTATGTATCCGGTTCAAACTGTTACCCATCTATCGGCTGGACACCGGCAGGACAATGAGGGGCAGCGCCAACTTTGACCACTGTTCTGAAAGCGGTTCAGTTCACACCGCGATGCCGTACCGCTCAAGATCGGCTCGAAGCGTTTTTGCATCCGTGAACAGCACCGCCTGCCAGCCGGCCGCCTTGGCGCCGTCGACATTTCTGGGGCTGTCGTCGATGAACAGCGTGGCTGACGGTTCGAGGCCGAACGCGGCGACATGGTGATCGTAGATGGCGCGGTCGGGTTTGATCTCACGGATGTCGGCCGACACGGTGACGCCGCGCGGGCGGCTGAGGAAGTCGAAGCGCAGCCGCGCCTCGGCAAGCGTGTCGGCGGCGAAGTTGGTCAGCATCGTCACGTCGTGGCCGCTCTCGATCAGGCCCAGCATGATGGCGACGCTGTCCTCATAGGCATGCGGCACCATCTCGTGCCAATGGCGGCGGAAATTGCGGATGTTTTCAGCGTGATCGGGGTGCTCGGCGATCAGCAACGCCTCCGCTTCTTCCCACGAGCGGCCACGGTCCTGCTCGATGTTCCAGTCATGCGTGCAGACATTGTCGAAGAACCACTTGCGCTCCTGCGCATCCGGGATCAGGCGGCTGAACGGAATGTTGGGATCGTAGTGGATCAGCACGCGGCCGATATCGAACACGATGTGGCGGATTTCAGTCATTTTTATCCCTTCGAGGTGAGCCGCTTTTTGGTCGCGCCCGGTATCGCCGCTTCGATTACCTTTTTCATGACGGTCGGCAGCGCCTCCCCGGAAATGTCATGGGCCAGCGACCAGAAATGTCCTTCCGGGGCATCACCTCTAATGTGGGCATGAAAGACTTCGAGCTCGAGCGCGAAGTGGGTGAAAACATGCGCGATCTCACCGGCGCGCCGCCAGTCGGCGGGGAAGGGCGCCGCTTCCGCAGTCGTCGCGCCATCCACCCGAGCGGTCCATCCGGTGGTCGGCACTTCGGTCATCCCGCCGAGCAGGCCTTTATCCGGACGTTTGCGCAACAGGATGGCGCCGTCGCTGCGTTCGGCAACGAAGGCGGCGCCGCGCCTGAGCGGCTTGTCGGCTTTCGGCAGGCGAACCGGAAAACGCTCGGGGTCGCCCGACAGGATGGCGGTGCAATCCTCGCGCAGCGGGCACAGCATGCAGCGCGGCCGCTTCGGCGTGCAGATTGTGGCTCCGAGGTCCATCATCGCCTGCGCGAAGTCGCCCGGCCTTGTCTGCGGAACCAGTCTTTCGACCAGCGCGCGAATTTCAGGCTTTGCCTCGCTGAGCGGCGTTTCGATCGAATAGAGCCGCGAGATGACGCGTTCGACATTGCCGTCGACCACCGCCGCCGGGCGGTCGAAGGCGATGGCCGCGATCGCCGCCGCCGTATAGGCCCCGATGCCCGGCAATTCCCTCAATCCCGTTTCATTGTCCGGAAAGCGCCCGCCTTGGCTCGCAACGAGATCGGCGCAGGCCTTGAGATTGCGCGCCCGCGAATAATAGCCGAGCCCGGCCCAGGCCTTCATCACGTCCTCGGTCGGCGCCGCGGCCAGCGCCTCGACATCGGGCCATTTCTCGACGAAAGCGCCAAAATAGGATTTTACCGCTTCGACCGTGGTCTGCTGCAGCATCACTTCCGACAGCCAGATACGGTAGGGATCCGCCTGTGCGCCGCCGGCCGCCGCACGCGGCGCGATCCGCCACGGCAACTCGCGATGGTGCAAGTCGTACCAGACGAGCAGGCGGGTCGGGATGTCAGAAGCGGCTCTGCCGCTGTCTCCAGACGCAACTGTGCTGCTGTCCTCGGACGCGGCTTTGCCGCTGTCCTGGGATGCGGGCTTGCGGGTCTGTTCGTGCAGTGCCATTGATCGCGGGCTGGCTCTTGGCTGGTGAGGAGCGTGGCTGGAGAACGTACATGGCAGGGAGAACGCCCTACGGCAATCCCGTTCCGGTGAGCGATCTCGCCACCCAGATTCTCGACCCGGTGCTACGCAAGCGAGCCGGCATTTCGATCGGGCTGGTGCAGTCGTGGGAAGAGATCGCAGGCCCCAGGCTTGCCGGCTATTCGCGCCCTGAAAAGATCCAGTGGCCGCGCCGCATGCACGAAGACGATCCGTTCGAGCCGGCGACGCTGGTCATCGCCTGCGAAGGCATGGCGGCGCTGCATCTGCAGCACGAGACCGGCGAAATCATCAACCGCGTCAACGCCTTCCTGGGCTTCAACGCGATCGGCAGGATCCGGATCGTGCAGAAGCCGGTGCTATCGGAGAAAGCCCGGCCGAAGCCGGCTCCGAGGCCGCTGACATCGGTCGAAAAGGCCAAATTGTCTGATACGGTCGGCAAGATCGAGGATGAAGGCTTGCGCGCTTCGCTGGAGCGGCTGGGCGCCACCATTCTCGGCGAGAGGAAGCGGCCAGGGTAGTCAGCCGGTCATGAACCCGTCACCAATCTCGCGCATTCGTGATGATGCATGTAGAGTTAGGCGATTGGAATGGGGACAGCGATGCCTTAATTCCCGCCAACTCTCGCCTTTTCTAGCCTGTGCATTGCAAAATCCAACCATAGTCAGGTGATTCGCATGAACCGTAGCTTGTCCCGCAGAAACCTCCTGTCTTCGCTGGCCGTTGTTCCGGCAGTGGCACTGCTCGCCGCATGCAGCGACTCCGGCGAGGACGCCAAGGCAGCGGACGTCAAGCCTGCAACGCCTGCCGTGCCAGCCGCGACGCCTGCCACGCCGGCCGCCGCCAAGGCACCGGACTCGACGGGCGACGTCAACATGGCCGAGCTGCTGAAGCCCGGCGCTCTGCCCGACAAGCAGCTCGGCAAGGACGACGCCAAGGTCACCATCGTCGAATATGCCTCGATGACTTGCCCGCATTGCGCGCATTTCGCCGCGACCACCTTCCCTGAGTTGAAGACCAAGTACATCGACACCGGCAAGGCTCGCTACATCCTGCGCGAATTCCCGTTCGATCCGAGCGCCGAGGCCGGTTTCATGCTGGCACGCTGTTCAAAGGACAATTATTTCCCGATGGTCGACGTGCTGTTCAAGCAGCAGGCCAACTGGGTCGGCGTCAACAACACCAAGGATGCGCTGCTTCAGATCTCCAAGCTCGCCGGTTTTACACAGGAGTCCTTCGAGGCCTGCTTGACGGACCAGAAACTTCTGGACGATGTGAGATCGGTCCAGAAGCGCGGCGCCGATGAATTCAAGGTCGACTCGACGCCGACCTTCTTCATCAACGGAAAGACCTACAAAGGTGCGATGTCGATTGAGGAAATATCGGCCATCATCGACCCTCTGCTCTGACGTCCAGGCGGCGCCGGAGCGACTGCGCTTTGGCGTCTGCGCACCTCTGCGACCTGTAGGCAGGCGCGAATGAAGTTTTCGCGCCTTCGCCTCCTCGGCTTCAAGTCCTTCGTCGAACCCGGCGAGTTCGTCATCGAACGCGGCCTGACCGGCATTGTCGGGCCGAATGGCTGCGGCAAGTCGAACCTTGTCGAGGCGATGCGCTGGGTGATGGGCGAAAGCTCCTACAAGAATATGCGCGCGTCCGGCATGGACGATGTGATCTTTTCAGGGTCGGGAACGCGCCCCGCACGCAACACCGCCGAAGTCACGCTGTTCCTCGACAACAGCGACCGCACGGCGCCCGCCGCTTTCAACGACGCCGATGAGTTGCAGGTGTCGCGCCGCATCGAGCGAGAGGCCGGCTCGCTCTACCGCATCAACGGCAAGGAAGCCCGCGCCAAGGACGTGCAGCTTCTGTTCGCCGACCAGTCGACCGGCGCGCGCTCGCCCTCGATGGTCGGTCAGGGCCGCATCGGCGAGCTGATCCAGGCCAAGCCGCAGGCGCGCCGCGCGCTGCTCGAAGAAGCCGCCGGCATTTCCGGCCTTCATACGCGCCGTCACGAGGCCGAGCTTCGGCTTAAGGCGGCCGAGCAGAATCTGGAGCGATTGGACGACGTCGTCGGCGAGCTGGAGAGCCAGATCGAAAGCCTGAAGCGCCAGGCGCGCCAGGCCTCGCGCTTCAAGAACCTGTCGGCCGATATCCGCAAGGCGGAAGCCACGCTTTTGCATTTGCGCTGGACGCTGGCCAAGACCCAGGAAGGCGAGGCGCGCTCGGCGCTGGCCGTCGCCACCGCACTGGTCGGCGACCGCGCTTCGGCGCAGATGGCCGCCGCCCGCGAGCAAGGCATTGGCGCGCACCGGCTGCCCGATCTGCGCGATGCCGAAGCCGCCGCTGCCGCCGCCTTCCAACGCCTGTCGATTGCCAAGGCGCAGATCGAGGAGGAGGCCGGCCGCATCCGCGCCCGCCAGGCCGAGCTCGAGCGCCGCCTGCAGCAACTCGACGGCGACATCGCCCGCGAAGAGCGCATGGTGCGCGACAATGCGGATATCCTCGAGCGCCTGCGCGAGGAAGAGGCCACGCTCAACTCCGAAAATGCCGGCGCTGCCGAACGCGAAGCCACCACTCGGGCCGCTTTCGAGCAGGCCGGCGCGACGCTCGTCCAGAGTGAAACAAAACTCGCCGCGCTGACCGCCGAACGGGCCGAGGCGGCCGCCTCGCGCAACCAGATCGAGCGCACGCTGCGCGAGACCGCCGAACGCCGCGACCGTTTTGCCCGGCAGCTCGCCGACGTCGATCGCGAATTGTCCGAGATCCTGTCTAAGGTCGCGGGCTTGCCCGACCCTGCCGAGAAGCGTGCTCTGGTCGAGGATGCGCTCGCCCGGCTGGAGGAGACCGAGGCCGGCGCCATTGCTGCGGAACAGGCGGTCGCCGAGGCGCGCGCCGCTGAGAGTGCCGCCCGACCGCCGCTGCAGGACGCCAGGGCAGAACTGGCCGGGATCGAAACCGAAGCGCGCACGCTGGCCAAGATCCTGAATGCCGCCAGCGGCGATCTTTTCCCATCGGTGCTCGAACAGCTCAGCGTCGAGCGCGGCTATGAGACGGCCCTGGGTGCTGCCCTTGGCGAAGACCTCGACGTGCCGCTCGACCGCAGCGCGCCGGTGCATTGGGGCGAAAGCCAGGTCCAGCCAAGCGATGCGGCTTTGCCGGAAGGCATTAAGAGCCTCGCCAGCGTGGTGCGCGCGCCTTCGCAGCTTGCACGCCGGCTGGCGCAGATCGGCATCGTCGAAGCCGCCGATGGCCGCCGCTTGCAGGCCCTGCTAGCGCCCGGCCAGCGGCTGGTCAGCCGCGACGGCGCGCTGTGGCGCTGGGACGGCTTGACGGCAAGCGCCGATGCGCCGACCGCTGCCGCTCAGCGGCTGGCGCAGAAGAACCGGCTGGCCGAACTCGATGCCGAGGCGGTGCAGGCGACGCAAATCGTGCGCGAGGCCGAAGCTGCCCTTGCCCAGGCCGAACAGGCGCTGCGTCAGGCAAGCGAGGCCGAAAGAAACGCCCGTCAGGCCGGACGCGATGCCCAGCACGGGCTGGACGCCGCGCGCAACGCGCTGGCCGAGGCCGAAAAGGCCGGCGGTGAGCTGGCAAGCCGTCGCGCCGCCCTGGACGAAGCGCGTGCGCGCATCGTCGACAGCCATGAAGAGACGGCCGCCGCCTTTGCCGAGGCCGAAATGCTGCTGCAGGACGCGCCCGATCTCGGCGACCTGCAATTGCAGCTCGAACAGTCCGCCGCCAATGTCGGCAGGGATCGCGCAACCCTTGCCGACGCGCGCGCCGTGCATGAGGGCCTGCGCCGCGAGGCCGAGGCGCGCACGCGCCGGCTTGATGCCATCGGCGCCGAGCGCAGCAGCTGGCTGCAGCGGGCCGAAAACGCCTCGACGCAGATCGCCTCGCTCGGCGAGCGCAGGGCCGAAGCCGAGGCCGAGCGCGAGACGCTGGCCGATGCTCCCGACGAGATCGACGCCAGGCGCCGCGCGCTGCTGTCGCAACTGACCGAGGCCGAGACTTTGCGCAAGGCCGCTGCCGACCGTCTGCAGGAAGCCGAGAACAAGCAGGCGGAGCTGGACAAGGCCGCCACCGCGGCAATCCAGTCGCTGGCCGACGCCCGCGAAACCCGCGTCCGCGCCGAGGAGCGGCTGACCGCTGCCGACGAACGCCGGCTCGAGGTCGAGGCGCGTATCCAGGAAACGCTGAACACGCCGCCGCATCTGGTCATCCGCCACACCGGTCTGGAAGCCGATAGCCCGATGCCGGAAATGGCCGAGATCGAGCGCCAACTCGACCGGCTGAAGGTCGAGCGCGAGCGGCTTGGCGCTGTCAATCTGCGCGCCGAGGAAGAGCAAAAGGAACTGTCGGACCGGCTGGAGACCATCGTTTCCGAGCGCGAGGACATCATCGAGGCGATCCGCAAGCTGAGGCAAGCGATCCAGAGCCTGAACCGCGAGGGCCGCGAGCGGCTGCTCGCCGCCTTCGACGTCGTCAACGGCCATTTCCAGCGGCTGTTCTCGCATCTGTTCGGCGGCGGTACGGCGGAACTGCAGCTGATCGAATCCGACGATCCGCTTGAAGCCGGGCTCGAAATCCTGGCACGTCCGCCCGGCAAGAAGCCGCAAACGATGACGCTGCTCTCCGGCGGCGAGCAGGCGCTGACAGCGATGTCGCTGATCTTTGCCGTGTTCCTGACCAATCCGGCGCCGATCTGCGTGCTCGACGAAGTCGACGCACCGCTCGACGATCACAATGTCGAGCGCTTCTGCAACCTGATGGACGAAATGGCCGCGACCACCGAGACGCGTTTCGTCATCATCACCCACAATCCGATCACCATGGCGCGCATGAACCGCCTATTCGGCGTCACCATGGCCGAGCAGGGCGTCAGCCAATTGGTCTCGGTCGACCTGCAGGCCGCCGAGGCGATGCGCGAGGCGAGCTGACGCGTCGGCTTGGCCAGTGGCCTCAACCCCGGCTTTCGACTATAGCACCAATGGAATGCAGCCAATCGCCCTGATGGCTGGCTTGGTCATGTGTCTGGAGAACGTTGTTGCCTGTACTCGTCACCGGAGCCGCGGGGTTCATCGGAAGCCATGTCTGCCATCACCTGCTGAACCGCGGCGAAGCCGTCGTCGGCGTCGACAATATGAACGACTATTACGACCTGGCGCTGAAGGAAGGCCGGCTCGCCCGCCTCAAGCCACACAACGGCTTTTCCTTTCACCAGCTCGACATCGCCGAGCCGGGCGCTCTCGCCGATGCGCTGGCCGGACAAGGCATCGTCAAGGTCGTGCATCTGGCAGCACAGGCGGGCGTGCGCCATTCGCTGGATAATCCCAGGCTCTATGTCCGTTCCAACGTGGTCGGCCATCTCGAAGTGCTCGAATTCTGCCGCGCAACGGTCGGCTTCGAGCATCTGGTCTATGCCTCGTCAAGTTCGGTCTATGGCGGCAACCGCAAGGTGCCGTTTGCCGAGACCGACCAGGTCGACAGGCCCGTCTCGCTCTACGCCGCCACCAAGAAGGCTGACGAGCTGATGAGCCACACCTACGCCCATCTCTTCGGACTGCCGCAAACCGGCCTGCGCTTCTTCACCGTCTACGGTCCGTGGGGCCGGCCCGACATGGCCTATTGGCTGTTCACCCAGGCGATGCTCGAGGGCAAGCCGATCCGCGTCTTCAACGATGGCGAGATGTGGCGCGATTTCACCTATATCGACGATGTCGTGCGCGCCATCGTCGCCGTGCTCGACAAGCCGCCGGCGGAAGTGCCGCCATGCCGGATCTACAATATCGGCAACAACCGGCCCGAGCGGCTGGACGATTTCATCGCCACGCTGGAGCGGCTGCTCGGCGTAACCGCGATGCGCAACAACGAGCCGATGCAGACCAGCGACGTCGAGCAGACCTATGCCGACATGACGGCGCTGGAACGCGATTTCGGCTTCCGGCCGAGTGTCTCGATAGAGGACGGGCTGAAGAAATTCGTCGACTGGTACCGGTCGGAATGGATGGCGAGGTCGGCAGGCCGCTGACTGCAGAAAGCCGGCCATCAAGGCGGTGATGGCCATGGCCTCCGACCCCAGAAATCATCCCGCGCGCGAGACGTCGACGGTGCAAGCATCGCCAGCCAAACCGGCTGAAGCGGGTCCCGGCCTGTTCGGCCGCGCAGCACGCATCTTTCGCCGCAAGACGAACTGATTGTCTTTCGGATCAACGCGCAACTTCGGTCGCTTGAAAACGATGGGACGCGTGGCGTCCCTCACCTCAACTCATTCTCCCAAACAAGTTGCGCGAACGCGTTTATCGGAGGCCAAAGAAGCTCAGTATCGCAATCACGATGACCACCGCTCCGACGAGCCAAATTATGTTGTTCACAATATCTCTCCCGAAAATTTGTTGCTGAGAGTGAACTCGTCAGAGCCTACTAATGTTCCCGCATTTTTTCTGCGTCGAAACGAATGGCCGCCATCCGTTTCGTCTGCCGTCAGACTAAGGTCCGAATAGGGTATGACTGAAGTCCTGGCGTCAGAGCCATAGGTCGAAGGCGAGCAACCTATGCCCTCGCAATACATTGCAACCAGGCTGCCGAGTATGAGTCCCTTCATCGGCGGTCAATCGGGTGCCCGCCATTCTCCATAGACTAGCGGGCGCCCGATTGTCGTGGGACCGCCAATCGGCGTGACGTTTCAACAACGAGGCTAATAGTGACCTTTGTCCAGAGATCCGTGCGTGAACGCGCAACCACCCGACCCGCAAACGACAACGACAGTCCTACGGAAGTTTCTTCGGTCCTTGATCTTATACCGCGGGCTGACGACGACAAGGTCGCTGACCTTGTCAGGCGAACAGAGCGCCTGGCAATCGCCGTGCTTATCGCGATGGCGATTTTGCTGATCTTGGCACCGGTGGCCTACTTTGCACTTTCTTACGGAATCTGAGGCGGCCTGCTTGGTCGTCTTCTCGGAAATCGTGAAAGGCCGAGGGTCTTCCTCGCAAGACAGATGCTTTACACCACAGATCAGGTGATCGAACGCGACTACATAGAGGGTTGCGCGCAGCACTGCTTTGTTGGGCTGCGCAACTCCTCGTGGTCAGCTTTGAAAGAAAGCGTCCTGCCAACAAGACCTGGTGTCGCAATTCCCTCTTTCGACATGCCGTATTGCGCGGGAGCGTCGGTCACTGATCGCGCCGCGTGAACCGACGACGCCACCCCGGAACCAAAGGGATGGGAGGTGGTTATCCCCGCGAAGGGATGATTAGCAGATGGATATATTGCAATGAAAACAATGATCGTGAGCGCTTTGGCGCTGTTCATCGCGATGCCGGCGATAGCTTCGGCAGCCGAAGCTGACGTAATCATCACGACCCACCATCGACATCACCACAAGACCGTCAAGATCATCAATGACCAGGGTCAACGCCTTCATCACCGTAAACACGGCACGGTTGCCTTCTACGACCACGGCCGCAGACATCATCGTCCGGATACTGTGATCGTGACCGGCTCGATCGAGCGTCGCCACCATCGGCATCATCATCCCGTCATCATCCAGGACGACAGCGACTACTGATCCTCTTCGCACGGCCCGGCTCTGTGAATGGAGTCGGGTCGCGTGGGGAGCCAGATAGCCGCTGACGACAGCCATTCATGGCATCTGTAAATCATTGATTTCAAAAGGCGCGTAAATTGGCTGGGGCGCCAGGATTCGAACCTGGGAATGTCGGTACCAAAAACCGATGCCTTACCACTTGGCGACGCCCCAGCAGGCGGGCTTTGCCCGCTGCGCGCGGCCTTATAGGACGAGCGGCACGAAAGCTCAATGCCGAGTTGGCCCTGTGCAAAACTGATCCACCGCTTGGCACGGGCGCTCGCTATTCGCCCCAGACCGCCAACTCATTGCCGGCCGGATCAGTGAAATGGAACCGCCTGCCGCCCGGAAACGAGAAGATCGGCTTGACGATCGTGCCGCCGGCATTTTCCACGGCGTCGAGGGTTGCTTCCAGGTCTTGCGAATAAAGCACCGGCAGCGGTTTGGCCGGCGCCTCCGCGCCATCGGCCTGGAAACCGCCGTCGAGCCCTTCGCCAAAGGCCGAATAGGTCGGCCCGTAATCGGTGAACGACCATGAGAAGGCCGCGCTGTAGAACGCCTTGACGCTGTCCAGCGTTCCGGCGGTCGCAGGCAATTCCAGATAGTCGAGTTTTCCGTTGAGTTTCATCACGCTACTCCCAACTTGTTCATGATATGTTCTATATCGCGGGCGGCTGGTCGGCAAGTCTTTTTGACGCAGCTTTTGCTTAATCGATTGTAGTGGCCGGGCTTGGCTGACCACGCCTTGCCTTTCGCACTGCAGCATAATAACGCTCGGGTCGGACGCGGGGGAACCGGGCTTTGGCTTCGGTGTTGTTTCTTCCAAGGACTTGGAGGGCGAGCATGACCAAATGGGTCTACACCTTCGGCGATGGCGCCGCGGAGGGACGTGCGGGTGACCGCAATCTTCTCGGCGGCAAGGGCGCCAATCTGGCCGAGATGTGCAGCCTTGGCCTGCCGGTACCGCCGGGTTTCACCCTCACGACCGAGGTCTGCAACGCCTATTACGCCAACGGCAACACCTATCCGCCCCAGCTGAAAGCCGATGTCACAAAAGCGCTGGACCATATCGGCACGCTGACCGGGCGCCGTTTCGGCGATCCGTCGAAATTGTTGCTGGTCTCTGTGCGCTCCGGGGCGCGGGCTTCGATGCCGGGCATGATGGACACAGTGCTCAATCTCGGCCTCAACGACGAGACCGTCGAAGCACTGGCCACCGATTCCGGCGATGCCCGCTTTGCCTATGACAGCTACCGCCGCTTCATCCAGATGTATTCCGACGTCGTCATGGGTCTCGACCACGAAGTGTTCGAGGAAATCCTCGAGGACCAGAAGGCGAGCCTCGGCCATGAGCTCGACACCGAACTGACCGCTGAGGAATGGCAAGGCGTCATTGCGCTCTACAAGGCCAAGGTCGAGGAGGAACTCGATAAGCCGTTTCCGCAGGACCCGCACGAGCAGCTCTGGGGCGCGATCGGCGCGGTGTTTTCAAGCTGGATGAACAACCGCGCCATCACCTACCGGCGCCTGCATGACATCCCGGAAAGCTGGGGCACGGCGGTCAATGTCCAGGCCATGGTGTTCGGCAACATGGGCGAGACGTCAGCCACCGGCGTCGCCTTCACCCGCAATCCCTCGACCGGCGAAAAGATGCTCTATGGCGAGTTCCTGGTGAATGCGCAGGGCGAGGATGTCGTGGCCGGCATCCGCACGCCGCAGAACATCACTGAGGCGGCACGCATCGCCGCCGGCTCCGACAAGCCGTCGCTGCAGAAGCTGATGCCGGACGCGTTCCGCTCTTTCGTCGACATCTCCGACCGCCTCGAACAGCACTACCGCGACATGCAGGATCTCGAATTCACCATCGAGCGTGGCAAATTGTGGATGCTGCAGACGCGCTCCGGCAAGCGCACCGCCAAGGCGGCGCTCAAGATCGCTGTCGAAATGGCGCGCGACAGGCTGATCACCACCGAAGAGGCGGTCGCCCGCATCGATCCGGCCTCGCTCGACCAGCTGTTGCATCCGACCATCGATCCAAAGGCGCCGCGCGATGTCATCGGCGTCGGCCTGCCGGCTTCTCCGGGCGCGGCGACCGGCGAGATCGTTTTCTCGTCGGCCGATGCAGAAGAACTGAACACGCAAGGGCGCAAGGCGATCCTGGTGCGCATCGAAACCAGCCCCGAAGACATTCACGGCATGCATGCTTCGGAAGGCATCCTGACCACGCGCGGCGGTATGACCAGCCACGCCGCCGTGGTGGCGCGCGGCATGGGCAAGCCTTGCGTGTCGGGCGCCGGCTCGCTGCGCGTTGACTACAAGGCCGGCACGCTGATGTCGATGGGCCAGACCTTCCGCAAGGGCGATATCATCACCATCGACGGCAGCAACGGCCAGGTGCTGAAGGGCGCCGTGTCGATGCTGCAGCCGGAACTGTCCGGCGATTTCGCCGCCATCATGGAATGGGCCGATGCGACGCGCCGCATGAAGGTGCGCACCAACGCCGAGACGCCGCTCGATGCGCGCATGGCGCGCTCCTTCGGCGCCGAAGGCATTGGTCTGTGCCGCACCGAGCACATGTTCTTCGACGGCGAGCGCATCGTCGCCATGCGCGAGATGATCCTGGCCGATACCGAGAAGGACCGCCGCACCGCCTTGGCCAAGCTTTTGCCGATGCAGCGCTCGGATTTCCTCGAACTGTTCGAGATCATGGCCGGCCTGCCGGTGACGATCCGGTTGCTCGACCCGCCGCTGCATGAATTCCTGCCCAAGACGGAAGCCGAGGTGGCCGAAGTCGCCGCTGCCATGAATGTCTCGCCGGACAAGCTCAGGCAGCGCACCGAGGCCTTGCACGAGTTCAACCCGATGCTCGGCCATCGCGGCTGCCGTCTCGCGGTCTCCTATCCCGAGATCGCCGAGATGCAGGCGCGCGCCATTTTCGAGGCCGCCGTCGAGGCCGGCAAGAAAGCCGGCGCGCTGGTCGTTCCCGAGATCATGGTGCCGCTGGTCGGCCTGGTGAAGGAGCTCGATTACGTCAAGGCGCGCATCGATGCCGTCGCCAAAAGCGTGATGGAAGAGACGGGCGTCAAGATCGACTATCTCACCGGCACGATGATCGAGCTTCCGCGCGCGGCGATCCGCGCACATGTCATTGCCGAGTCGGCCGAGTTCTTCTCCTTCGGCACCAACGATCTCACCCAGACCACCTTCGGCATCTCGCGGGACGATGCGGCCTCCTTCCTTGAGACCTACCGCCGGAAGGGCATCATCGAGCAGGATCCATTCGTCTCGCTCGACATCGAGGGTGTCGGCGAACTGGTGCGCATGGCGGCCGAAAAGGGCAGGGCGACGCGGCCCGACATCAAGCTCGGCATTTGCGGCGAGCATGGCGGCGATCCGGCCTCCATCCGCTTTTGCGAAGAGGTCGGCCTCGACTATGTCTCGTGCTCGCCCTACCGCGTGCCGATTGCGAGATTGGCCGCCGCGCAGGCCGCGGTGCAGATTGCCAAGATGGTCGCGCCGCGCCCCAAAAAGAGCGCCGCGGCATCCTGATTTCGACATAGTTCTTTCCGCGTCAATGAGACGGCCACCTGTACGGTGGCCGCTCCGGGCTAAGCTTACGATTTTGTAAGCAAATTCACGCTGATGTGCGCGGCTCAGCACGCAATCCCGACATCGTTTCTGCCCAATTTCACGGTCCCCCAACCCGCCCGGTGCCGAGAAACAGATGTTGCAGATTTCGCCCAAACCCTTCCGCTCGATCCTGATCCTCCAGACCAAGTTCATCGGCGATATTGTTCTCTCCTCCACGCTCGCCAGGAACCTGCAGCTTGAATATCCCGGCGTCAGGATCGTTTTTCTCTGTGAGGCCCGCCTCGCCAGTTTCGTGACGGCGCACGGCATCGCCTCGGAGGTCGTGACCTTCCGCCGCGCGGCCATGCGCGGCACCCCGCTGGAGCGGGGGCGGGAACTCTATTCGATGATCAGCAAGCTGCGCCAATTTCGCTTCGACCTGACCATCGACCTCACTGATTCAAAGACCTCGCGCATCATCGTCAGGTTCCTCAATGCCAGGACCCGCATCGGCTACAATCCCTCGGAAAGGCCGCTGCGTTGGCATGAGCGTCAGCCGGCCAATCTGTTTGCCAGGCCGTTCGGCTTTGGCGAGCAGCACTATCTCTACCGCTATCTCTCGCCGCTCGAGCCGCTTGGCGTGGCTCTGCGCGTGCGCGCGCCGTCGATCCGGCCCTTGCCGCTGGAGACGGCGAGGGTCCAGGCATTGCTCGACAGACATCGTTTGCGCCCGAACGGTTTCATCGCCGTGCATGCCGGCGCGAGCTTTCACGGCCGGCGCTGGCAGCCGGAACGCTTTGCCGCTGTGATCGACACGATTGCGCGCGAGACCGGACTGGACTTTGTGCTGGTCGGCGGACCGGACGAGCGCAAGCCCGCCGAGCAGATCCTCGCTCAGGCCGCGTCGCCAATCGTCAACCTCGTCGGCGCACTGTCGCTGGAAACGCTGCTGGCGGTGTTGCAACAGGCGCGACTGTTTGTCGGCAATGAGAGCGGCCCCATGCACATGGCGGCAGCCGCCGCAACGCCGGTTGTCGGCCTGTATGGCCTGACCAGCCCGGCCGTTTGGGGGCCGGTCGGCGTGCCCAGCCTCGCTTTGCAGCCGTCCATGCCGTGCAATTGCGTCGCGGGCAGCCTGTGCAATCCGCTCGATCCCAGCAAGGCGTGCTGCGTCTGGCGCCTGGAGGTCGAACCGGTCGTCGCCGCGGTGCGCCAAGTCCTGTCGCGGACGCAAGTGGAGCTGGAACACGCCGTCTGATGGTGCGCGGCGGTCACATTGTCGGGATATCGGCTTTCTGCATGGCCGATATCCCGATTTCCGCCTTGTTGCGGGTCTTGGGATGCGGCTATGACAGCGCCGATTCTGAAACAAAACAGGCATCCCTTGCAAAAGCTGCTTTGCGCCATCGCTCTATCGGTCTGGGCCGCGTCGGCGGCCCACGCGGCGCCGCTTGTCGAGCCGACGCTGCGCCTCAAGGCGGACGCGAGCGGCAATGTGGGCCGCGTCGCGCTCACGCTCGACGCCTGCGGCGGGCAGACCGATACGAGGATACTTTCGGCCCTGGTGGAGAACCGGATTCCGGCGACGATCTTCGTCACCGGCATCTGGCTGAAGCGCAATGCCGCCGCCGTCGAGATCATGCGCGCGCATCCCGATCTGTTCGAACTGGAAAACCATGGCGGCCATCACATCCCGGCCGTCGACACGCCGCAAAAAATCTACGGCATCCGCAGTGCCGGCAGCCCTGAAGCGGTGCGGGCCGAAGTCGAGTCGGGCGCGGCGGCTCTCGCCCGGACCGGCGAGCCGGCGCCGAAATGGTTCCGCGGCGCGACCGCCGAATATAGCCCGTCAGCCATCGCCATGATCCGCAAGCTCGGCTTCAAGATCGCCGGCTTTTCGATAAACGGCGATGGCGGCTCGCTGCTCGGCGCAAAAGAAACCGCCCGCCGCATTGGCGCCGCCAGGGATGGCGATGTCATCATCGCCCACATCAACCAGCCGACCCACGCGGCCGGCGAGGGCGTGGTGCAAGGTCTGCTGGCGTTGAAGGCGAAGGGCCTCATCTTCGTCAGGCTTGATGATGCCGATGGCGTCGGCAATGACGGAACGACGGATTAGCCGTAACTTCGTCATCCACGGGCGAAGCAGGAGCGAAGCTCCGTCGCGAAGACCCGAGGATCCATGCCGTGACATCGACCCAGAACGCCACGGAGCATGATCTGCACCGTGGCAACGCTTTGACGTAACGGCATGGATCCTATGGTCTGCGCCGCGTCGCTTCGCTCCTTGCTTCGCCATAGGATGACGACGCGACGGGGGTTCTGGCTGACCTTCAACGCATGCAACCCGCCAACGCAACCGCGTCGGTACGTGCCAGGATAAGTTCGAAAACGCTCAAGCCGGCGTGGCTTCGATCGTCACCCTGTTGGCGTAAAACGCGCCGTGGTCGCGAATCTCGACCATTTCGTCGAAGGGTCGCTCATAGGCCCACATCGCGTCCTTGCCGGTTTCGCCGGCCGGCAGCACGCTCCAGTAGCTGGCGTCGCCCTTGTAGGGGCAGTGGGTCGACAGGACGGTTTTGCCGAGCTGGGTGAAATCGATGTCTTCGAAGGGGATGTAGAAATGCTGGGGGTAGGGTGGTTCGGACAGAAGCTTCGCCCGCGTCGATGAGGCGATAACCGTATCGCCGGCACGCACGACCACGGTGCCGCGATAGGGTTCGACGGTGATGACCTTGCCGGGATTGCTCTGGAAGCCGGGGGCGGGGTTGGCGATCTGGTCCATGCGGGGGGTTCTCCTTGTCCGGTTGGGAGCACGAGGGGGGATTGCTTCCCATGCCCTAAAAGTGTGTGCGGAGAACCAGTTGCGCAAGGCCATCGTGACAGCCAGGCGTGCCTGGTCGGTCGTTGAAACGATCACATATATGCGAACGTCAGGCCGCGGTCTTGAACACGTCCATGAGGCCGGCATAGGCAGCGGCAATGCCGGCCACCGGATTGGTGCTTCTTGACGTGGTCTCGACCTTCAGCGCGCCGCCGCCGGTCGGCAAAGTGAGCAGCAGGAACTGGCGATTGCCGCCATCGCCGATCGATGCGGCGGCGACATGCTGGCCTTCGCCTTCGTTCTGGACGCACATTTTGAACAGCAGCGTGCCGCCGACCGCCTCGAGGGCGCCGCCGACCACCTCGACAAATTCGTCCTCGGAAACCTTTTTGGCTTCCGGCACCAGATCGGCCAGACTTGCGGCCAGCGTATCTTCAAGCTCTTGGTCGTCGAGCTGAATGTCATCCAACTGCACGTCGTCCAACTGCACGTCTTCGGCCTGGCTCTCGTCCAACGGCCTGTCGTCGAGCTGCGCGTCCATGCGAACCTCTTTCAGTCGCCTATCGCACCCCTTGCCCCGTTAACGAACGTTAACACCGACGATGGCCGGATTGTGGCGGTTTCCCCAGGGATTCGATCACTGCTTGCTTCAGCCGTTAACGGTTGGAGACTTGATGACTGGACAATCTGTCCGTTCGTCTCACAATGGAACAAAAACGGAAGAACGAGGAACCAATGGGAGGAACCAGATGCTCGGACTGATGCAGGAATGGCCGCTGCTCTGCCACAAGCTGATCGACAATGCCGAGCGGCAACACGGGACGCGAGAGATCGTGTCGCGCTCGATCGAAGGTCCGGTCGTTCGCACCACCTATGCCGAGATCCATCGCCGCGCGCTGAAGGTTGCCCAAAGGCTCGAACGCGACGGTTTTGTGCTCGGCGACCGCATCGCAACCCTGGCCTGGAACACGGCGCGCCACATCGAGGCCTGGTACGGCATCATGGGCATCGGCGCCATCTATCACACGCTGAACCCGCGTTTGTTTCCCGAGCAGATCGTCTGGATCATGAACAATGCCGAGGACGAAGCGATCTTCGTCGACCTGACATTCGTGCCGCTCTTGGAAAAGATCGCCGGCGCCGTCAAATCGCTGAAAAAGGTGATCGTGCTGACCGACAAGGCGCATCTGCCCGAGACGACGCTGCCGAATGTGGTCGCCTATGAGGACTGGCTGAACGAGGCCGATGGCGACTTCGCCTGGAAGACGTTCCCTGAAAACACTGCCGCCGGCATGTGTTACACCTCCGGCACGACGGGCGATCCCAAGGGCGTGCTTTACAGCCACCGTTCGAACGTGCTGCACGCCATGATCGCCGCAATGCCCGACGCCATGGGCATCTCCGCGCGGGACACGATTCTCCCCGTCGTGCCGATGTTCCATGCCAATGCCTGGGGCCTTGGCCAAAGCGCGCCGATGATCGGCGCCAAGCTGGTCATGCCTGGCTGCAAGATGGACGGCGCCTCGATCTGCGAGCTGCTCGACACCGAGAAGGTGACTTTCAGCGCCGCCGTGCCGACCGTGTGGATGATGCTGCTGCAACATCTGGAAGAGACCGGCAAGAAACTTCCCCATCTGAGCAAGGTCGTCATCGGCGGCTCGTCCTGTCCGCGCGCCATCACCAGGAAATTCCAGGACAATTACGGCGTCGAGGTCATCCATGCCTGGGGCATGACCGAAATGTCGCCGCTCGGCACGCTGTGCACCATGAAGCCGCAATATCAGCAGCTCGAGGGCGAGGCCCGGCTCGATGTCCAGGGCAAGCAAGGCTACCCGCCCTTCGGCGTCGAGATGAAGGTGACGGACGATGACGACAAGGAACTGCCCTGGGACGGCAAGACCTTCGGCCGGCTGAAGGTGCGCGGCCCGGCCATCGCCAGCGCCTATTATGGCGGCGTCGGCGCCGAGCAGTTCGACAAGGACGGCTGGTTCGACACCGGCGACGTCGCCCATATCGATTCCGGCGGCTACATGCAGATCACCGATCGCGCCAAGGATGTGATCAAGTCGGGCGGCGAGTGGATCTCGACCATCGACCTGGAAAACCTCGCTGTCGGCCATCCCGACGTCGCCGAGGCCGCCGCTATCGGCGTCCATCATTCGAAATGGGGCGAACGGCCCTTGCTGGTCGTGGTCGCCAAGCCGGGCAAGGAGCCGAGCAAGGCCGACATCCTGGCTTTCATGGCCGGCAAGGTGGCGAAGTGGTGGATGCCCGACGACGTCGCCTTCGTCGGTGAAATCCCGCACACCGCCACCGGCAAGATACAGAAGATCACCTTGCGCAAGCAGTTCAGCGACTACCGCCTGCCGACGGATTGATCGGGACCGTGCGATTCTTTGACCTTCGAAAACGTTAGAGCAGGGATGTTCAATTTGCGGCTGCTTTGCTCTATGCGTCTGTGCGGGTTGGGGCGGTGCTGAAGACAATGGAAATCGACGAGCGGCAGACATCGAAGGCGGCCGGCTGGTCGCGGCGCACGGGCGCTTTTGCCCTGGTGCTGCTGCTGACCGTGCTGGCCGGCCATCATTTCGAACTGGTCGAAACGCCGGCCTTCCTGTGGGTGCTGGCGATCGTCGCCCTGCTTGCCGCGTTCGCTTTGCTGTTTGCCGGCCTCGCTCTGTCCAGGTTGTGGCATTTCGGCGGCCGTGGCGGGCGCGACCTCTCGGTCGGCGCCTTGCTGGCGCTGCTGGTGCTGACGCCCTACGGCATCGCTGCCTATTGGGCGGCGACCACGCCGCCGCTCAGGGACATCTCGACCGATCTCGACAATCCGCCGGTGCTCGACACCAGCGACCGCACCAAGGATATGAACCTGCTCGCGCCGCCAACCCCGGGCGAAGCGCGCCTGCAGACCGACGCCTATCCGCTGGTCACCGGGCGCAGCTACGATCTGCCGTTCGAAACCGTCGTCGACGCCGTCGAAACCGTGCTCGACCGCCGCGACTGGCAGCTTACCGCACCTTATCCGGTGACGGACGGCCAGGACGAGGTAACGATATCGGCCGTGGCCCGGAGCTTCGTGGTCGGCCTGCCCGCCGACGTCGCGATCCGGGTGAGCAATGACGGCGACACCATCGTCGTCGACATGCGCTCGGCCTCCCGCTACGGCCGCTACGATCTCGGCGACAACGCGGCGCGTATCGTTGGATTCCTCGCCGAACTCGACCAGGAGGTTGCCGGCCAGGTTGGGGCGGCACCGGCTGAGTGACATCCAGAGCACCTGACGGCCAATCGGAATCGCTTGGCGCCGCAAAAATGCGGATTGAGACCGCGGGCAGACTACTCGGCCGGGTCGAATTTGCCTTGCAACAAGACTGTCACGACCGGCCCAAGCGGATTGGCGATCCGGCTTTCCAGGACTTCGATGAGTTTGTGGCCGACGTCTGCCATGTCTACGGAATGAACGCCGATCTTCGCCGGCAGGAAGCGCGCCAGACGCGTGTTGTCCCGGGTGACGATGTGGACGTCGCGGCCGGGCTCTAGACCCCGCCTGCCGAGAGCGTGCAACGCTCCCAGAAGGCCCAGTTCGTTGGCGCATGCCAGGCCCGTCGGCGGATCTGATGACGCCAGCAGGCGATCGAACCAGGCTACGCTCGATTCCATCGTGAACGTGCCGTGACCGATCAGCGATTGGTCGATCGGAATACCGGCCTCGGCCATCGCCCTGCCATAGCCGGCAAGACGCATGGCGCTCGCCTGATCCTTCGCCACGAGGAGTTGCAGGGCAATACGCCGGCAGCCCTTGTCCATGAGCCGTTGCGTCGCATCGTAGGCAATCTGCTCATTGTCGATATCGACATAGGGATACGCGAAGTCCAGGTCGGTTCTTCCAAACGCCACGAACGGGATGCGTTGATCCAGCAGTAGCTTGACGCGCGGATCACCCGAGACCATGCGCGTGATGATCAGGCCGTCCGCGCTGCGCGCGTCGAGCAGGCGCTGTACGCTTTCGACGGGATCGTCATCGGGCGTGGTCGAATAGATGGACAGACTGTAGCCTGCTTGCCGCGCCGCCAGCGTCATGCCTTCGATCAAGGGAAGCTTCGCCAGATCGGACAGGTAGTCGCGTGTCTCCATCGGCAGCACTGCCGTCAGCATCAGGGTTCGTCCGGTTTTGAGCGCGCGACCGTGATGATTGGGAACATACCCGACCCGCTTCGCCACTTCCTTGACGCGGGCTATGGTCGACGGCTGCACTTCCGGCCCATCCTTCAGAGCGCGGGACACCGTGGTCACCGAAAGGGAAAGTTCTGCCGCGATCTGTTTTAAATTGGCCATATCGCCCGACTTCATCTGCGAAAGCGCCGGCTGATCCTGCTGGGCATCGCAACGTTACCGGATTCGACCTGAGGGTCAAATCCAGGCCTCCAGCCTGAACGGACCTGCCGGCGTCAGCTTGACTATAGGGCGGTTTTCGGTAATCGTAACGTTACGATTAACAAAAAAAGCCTATCTTGTCGGCATTTTGATAAATCCGGAGGAGGAGAAATCATGTCCCGGTTACTACGCATTTCCCTGGCAGCGATCGCAGTCTCGGCGGCCTTGCCCGTCTATGCCCAAACGGTCACCATCACCACGGCGGGCGGCGACTATGGCAACGCCATAAAGGAGGCCATGTGGGCTCCCGCTGCAAAAGAGCTCGGCTATGATGTCCGCGAGGAGACGCAAAGCGACGGCCTGGCTGCCGTCAAGATGCAGGTAACCTCGGGTGCGGTTACGACCGACATCATCCACCTCGGCTCACCGGAAGGCGCGCAGGCGGCCGCACAGTCGCTACTGGAGCCGCTCGACTACAAGATCATCGATCCCAACTCCGTGCCGGCCGGCGCAAAGTCCGACTACTGCTATCCGTTCGACTCCTATGGCACCGTCATGTCGTGGAACACCAAGACCTATGGCGACAATCCACCAAAGACCTGGGCGGAGTTCTGGGACGTCGCCAAGTTCCCGGGCCGTCGCGCGCTGCGCGCCAATGCGCAGGACTTGATCGAGATCGCGCTGCTCTCGGACGGCGTGGCACCGGCGGACGTCTATCCCGTGCTCAGCACGCCGGAGGGTTTGGAGCGCGCCATCAAGCGGCTTGACGCGATCAAACCAAATGTCTCGGTGTGGTGGACCTCCGGAGCGCAGTCGGCGCAATTGCTGAAAGACGGCGAGGCGGATCTGGTCGTCACCTGGAATGGGCGAGCCCAGACGGTGAAGACGGATGGCGGCGCGATCGACTATACGTTCAAGGGTTCCGTCATCGGCACGGACTGCCTTGCGGTGCCGAAGGGGGCGCCGAACAAGGAGGCTGCCATGAAGCTCATCGCGGCGATGACGCAGCCCGCACGGGTGGCGAAGCTGACCGACTTCATCGCCTATGGTCCGGTCAATCCTGCCGGCTATGAGGGTGGTCTTATCCCCAAAGATCGCCTCAAGACCCTGGCGACGGCGCCTGAAAATGCCGGCACTTCGGTGTTTTCGAACGCCGACTGGTGGGTCAAGAACGGCGAGGCCGCCCAAAAAGCCTTCGATGAGATGATGGCCCGCTGAGTCTCAGCTCTAAGGCTGAAGCACATGATGAAGTCGCTCCCGATCACCATCGACAGCGTTCGCAAGACCTATGGATCTTACGTCGCGCTGGACGATGTCTCGCTCGACATTCAGGCTGGCGAATTCCTCACGCTGCTCGGGCCCTCCGGGTCGGGCAAGACCACGCTGCTCATGGCTCTGGCCGGTTTTGTCCGGCCCGATTCCGGTAAACTCCTGTTGGATGATCGCGACATTACCCGCCTGGCCCCCAACAAGCGGGACATCGGCATAGTGTTCCAGAACTACGCCCTGTTTCCCCACATGAACGTTCTGGCAAATGTCGAATATCCGTTGGTGCTGCGCAAGACGCCGAGAGCACAGGCGCGTCAGCGGGCCCTTGACACCTTGGCCCGCGTGAAGCTGGAGGGTCTGGCGGAGCGCAACATTGCCGCATTGTCCGGCGGCCAGCGCCAGCGCGTAGCGCTGGCACGGGCAATCGTCTTCGAGCCACGCGTGATGCTGATGGACGAGCCGTTGTCGGCGCTCGACAAGAACCTGCGCGAGACCATGCAGTACGAGATCCGGCGTCTGCACGACGATCTGGGGATCACCACGATCTATGTGACGCATGACCAGCGCGAAGCACTGATCATGTCAGACCGGGTTGCGGTGATGAATTCCGGCCGCATTCAGCAGATCGACACACCACAGCGGATCTATGATCGTCCGTCGACCCGCTTCGTCGCGGAGTTCATGGGTGAGGCAAACATTGTGGCTCCGGGCGCGGTGCGCAGAATAGACGGCACCGATGCGTTAGGCGAAGCTTTGATGATCCGCGCGGAAAGCTTCCATCTTGATGCGAAGCTCGTTGGGCGGGACGGGATGGCGCTTGAGGGAACGCTGCGCGCCAAGGCGTTTCGCGGCGAGAACTGGCTTTTGACGCTGGCACTTGACGGCGGGCAAGAGATTCTTGTCTGCATTCCGGCGGCGCTGGCCAGTGGCTGCGCCGAGCTTGCCACCGGTCAGCGGGTGACCGCCTATGCACCAGCGGCGAAAGTCCACGCGATACCGGGAGCGAGAGCGTGACCGTCATCGCCGATCCTGCGCTCGCGGCAGACGCTCGGCGCGAGTGGCGGTTCTTCCTCTCGCTTTCGCTGCCGGCGCTTTTCATCGTTGGACTGGCGGCGATACTGCCTATCCTCTGGATCATCCGGCAATCCTTCCTGACCACGGGGGGCGAATACACCGTCGGCAATTACGAGAAGGTGCTGTCGAGTGGACTGACATGGTCGGCGCTCGTCACAACCCTTGAGCTATCCCTGGGCACTCTGGCGATCTGCATTCTTCTCGGCACCCCCCTGGCGCTCGCCCTGGCCAGCGCCAGACCGAAGGTGGCCAATTTGCTGATGGCCTTCGTCATGCTGCCGTTGTGGACCTCCATTCTGGTGCGGACCTATGGTTGGCTCGTGCTCTTGCGGCGCGATGGCCTGATCAACGCGGCATTGACCGGTTCAGGCCTGACAGCGGAGCCATTGCCGCTGGTCTACAACTTCACGGGAACGCTCATCGGCATGGTTCACTACATGCTGCCGCTCTTCCTGCTGCCCGTTTATGCAGCGATGCGCGATATCGACGCAAACCTCATTCGCGCGTCGGCGAGCATGGGCGCTACCCTCGGGCAAGCGATCCGCACGGTCATTCTGCCGCTTTCTGCCGGCGGTATCTTCTCGGGTTCGATGATCGTCTTCATCTACACCATAGGTTTCTTCATAACGCCGGCGGTGCTTGGCGGCGGCAAGGTAAATCCGCTCTCCATCCGGATCGAGCGCACGCTTTCGACCTTTCAGGATTGGGGGTCGGCGAGCGTCTTGGGTATTCTGTTGCTCGTTCTCATGGCGCTGATCGGCATGATGTTCCTCGCGGCGCGGCGACTGATGGCGCGCAACGATGTCGGCGCGACCGATGCTTGAAGCCTATCCGGACAACAGGCTGGCCCGTATCCTTCTGTGGAGCTTCTGCGCGCTCGTAATGATTTTCCTGATGCTGCCGACGCTCGTCGTCGTCCCGCTCTCCTTTTCGGCATCCAATCTTCTCGAGTTCCCGCCGCACGCATACTCGTTGCGCTGGTACGAGACGTTCTTCGGTTCGGCGACATGGATGGCCGCGCTCAGGACGAGCCTGATCCTGGGGACATTGACGGCGACGGTCGCGGTGCCGCTGGGGCTGCTGGCCTGCATCTCGATGAACAGGCTCGGCGGAAAGGCCGCCCTGACCATTCAGGGCGTTCTGCTCACCCCGTCCATTGTGCCGGGCATCCTGCTGGCGATCGGTCTGTTCTTTGTCCTGGCGGCGCAACGTCTGGTCGGAACGCTGTTCGGCGTGCTGGTTGGACACGTTGTGCTGGCCATCCCGGTCGCGTGCATTGTGTTGCTGCCGGCACTGATCCGCTTTGACTGGAACCAGGTTCAGGCGGCGCGCAGCCTGGGCGCAAACTGGGCAAAAGCCATTGGCGGCATAATTGTCCCGCAACTCCGGATCAGTCTGTTGTCGGCCACGCTGATGGCCTTCCTGACCTCGCTTGACGAGTCAGTCATTTCGATCTTCGTCGCCAGCGGTCAAAACAGCACGCTGCCGAAGCTCATGTTCCTGTCGCTGCGCGATCAGATCGATCCAACGATTGCGGCGATCTCGACATTGTGGACGGTCATCGTCGTGGTCGCCGTCCTGATCGTGACCCTTCGCCAAAAATCCTGACCGAGACTGGAAACATGCCTCCCAATCAGCACGCAGCCGACGATCCAGCTTATCATTCAACGGACATACCCCAAGTGGGGTTGGCGATCATCACCGGGTCGGCAAACTGGGGGCTTGCCTTCCCGGAAGATGTCGAATTCGAGGGCGTGCGGACCTTGCGGCGGGACATGAGTTTTGAAACGCCTTTCGGTCGCACCGACAACTGGAAGCTGCTCGAGTTCGATGCGTCGATTACCACTGAAGGCAGAGCGAAACGTGCCTTGTGCATGTATTCGCACGGCAATCCCCGCGACCATATCGACCATTCCTGCCATCGCCGCGCGTTCTGGGTATTGATGAACGCGGGTGTACGGCAAGTGCTGTCCTGCTCGACCATCGGCGCCGTCAACAAGGCGATCAAGCCAGGCGACATGGTGGTGAATGCCGATATCATCGAACTGACGCAGACCCCGTTTTCACTGCTTCCCGGCCGCCAGAGCTTCGATTGCTCGGGCAAGCAGATTGTCTGCCCAAGATGTGCGGCAGTTCTGGTCGAAACCGCCCGCCGTCATTGGCCGGCCGAATGCCGCGTTTATGGCATCGAACAGCAGCTGGTCGCCGGCCACTGTTACGGGCCACGGCTGACCACACCTGCCGAAGCCCTAGCGTTTCGAAACATGGGGGCGGATGTGCTCAACCATTCGATCGCCCCCGAAGCTACCTTGTCACGCGAGATCGGAGCATGTTTCGTGCCCTGCGCGTTCGTAACGGCTGGTTTCAACGATTATATGGACCGCAATCGCCAGCAATTGCTGCAGGAGGACGTGTTGCCAAACCTCTCCATGACGGCCTCGCGGGTCGCGCTGGAGACCGCGGCGCGACTTCCGGCCAATCCGGAATGCTCTTGCCATGGTCTGAAGTCGCCTCAACCGGAAGAACGTTCCAGCCGGTTTTAGCCAACCGGCGTAAAAATACCATCTATGGCCGCATCACCCTCCGTGCTGACCAAGCCGCGCGCCACCAGATCCTCGAGATGGGCAAGCACCGACAGGCCGGCGGCGCCATGCAGGCGCGGGTCGGTGTCCCTGTAGATCGCCTTGACCATGGCGGGAATAGCCCGGTCGCCGCCCCGGATCCGCTCCAGGATCGCCCGTTCGCGCATCTTGCGGTGGGTTTTGAGCCCGCGCATGAAGCTGCGCGGCGCGGTCACCGGGCCGCCATGGCCGGGCAGCAGCAGGCGGTCGCCGCGCGCGATCAATCTGTCGAGCGAGGCCATGTAGTCGGCCATGGCGCCGTCCGGCGGCGCCACGATGGAGGTCGCCCACGCCATCACATGGTCGGCTGAAAACAGGATGCCGGTGCCTTCCAGCGCAAATGCCGCGTGATTGGCGGTGTGGCCCGGCGTCAGCACGGTTCGGATCGCCCAGCCGTCGCCCTCGATCAGCGAATCGTCGGGCAGCGCGATGTCCGGGACGAAAGCCGTGTCGGCGCTGGCGTCGAGCGGGTTGGTCTCGCCGATCCGCAATGGCCGCGCCGGGCGGTGCGGCCCTTCGGCCAGCACCGGAGCACCAGTGTGCTCCTTCAGCCGCGTGGCCAGCGGAGAATGGTCGCGATGCGTGTGGCTGACGAAAATGTGGCTGACCGGCCGGTTTGCGATCACCTCGAGCAGCGTCCGGAAATGCGCCTCGTCATCCGGACCCGGGTCGATCACTGCCAGCGTGTCGCGGCCGATAATGTAGCTGTTGGTGCCGTGAAAGGTGAATGGACCGGGGTTTTTGGCGGTGACGCGCAGAACGTCCGGCGCAACGGTGACGCCCTGGCCATAGGCCGGATCGAAGCTGGTGTCGAATTTGAGCGCCATGGCGGTGTCGTTGAGCTCAGGTCAAGGGGACGGCAAAAGCGATTGCCGCATAGCACGGAAGCCAATATAGGAAAAAGCGAGGCCGCGACCCGCGGCAATCCGGATTGGGGAAGACCATGGCACTTGCAACGACGATGCGCCCGCTTGTTTCTCTCGCTTTGCCTCAGGAGGGCGCGCTGCGCCTGGCAACCCAGCTTTTGCTGGCGATTGCTGGAACGCTGCTTTTGACCCTGTCGGCCAAGACGAAAGTCGTGCTCGGGCCGGTCGACATTTCGATGCAGACGCTGGCCGTCCTGCTGATCGCCACCGCATTTGGCCTGCGGCTTGGCGTCGCTACCCTGCTTCTCTACATGGCCGAGGGCGCCATGGGCTTCCCGGTCTTCCAGAGCACGCCTGAAAAGGGCATCGGCATCGCCTACATGATCGGCGGCACCGGTGGTTATCTCGCCGGCTTCGTCGTCATGGCTGCTATTGTCGGCTGGGCCGCCGACCGCGGCTGGGATCGCCACCCGATCAAACTGTTCAACGCCATGCTGGTCGCCGAAATCGTCATGATGGCCATGGGCTTTGCCTGGCTGGCCACCCTCATCGGTGTGGAAAAGTCGTGGCAGTTCGGCGTCGTGCCGTTCATCGTCGGCGACCTGATCAAGGTTGCGCTCGCCGCCAGCCTGGTGCCGGCGGTCTGGTCGCTGCTGCCCAAGCAACCCTGAAATCGCTTGAACGCAAATGAGCCGGCGGGTGCGAGCCCGCCGGCTTTTTGTTGTCATGCGTCCACCAGTCGGTGGCGGAAATAGGCGACGGTTTCCTTCAACCCGTCTTCGAGGCCGACTTTCGGCTCCCAGCCCAGCGATTTTCTTGCCAGCGAAATGTCCGGGCATCGCTGCCTGGGGTCATCCTGCGGCAACGGCCTGAATTCCAACCTGGAGCGGCCGCCAACGATGCCAAGCACGAGCTCGGCAAGTTCCAGCATCGTAGATTCGATGGGATTGCCGACATTGACCGGACCGGTGAACTCTGCCGGCGTTCCCATCAACAGCACCATGGCTTCGGTGAGGTCGTCGACATAGCAGAAGCTGCGTGTCTGGCTGCCTGTGCCATAGATCGTCAGCGGCTCGCCCCTTATGGCCTGGACGATGAAATTGCTGACCACGCGCCCGTCATTCGGGTGCATGCGCGGACCGTAGGTGTTGAAGATGCGCATCACCTTGATCTCGAGCTGGACCTGGCGCCAATAATCGAAGAACAGCGTCTCGGCGCAGCGCTTGCCTTCGTCGTAACAGCTGCGGATGCCGACCGGGTTCACCCGCCCCCAATAATCTTCCGGCTGCGGGTGAATGTCGGGGTCGCCATAAACCTCCGAGGTCGAAGCCTGCAGGATGACAGAGCCGTTCCGCGTGGCGAGATCGAGCATGTTGATCGCGCCAATCACGCTGGTCCTTGTCGTCTGGATCGGGTCGTGCTGGTAATGAATGGGCGCTGCCGGGCAGGCGAGATTGTAGATGCCGTCGACGTTGGCATCGAACGGCAGCGTGACGTCGTGACGGATCAGTTCAAACAACGGATTTTGCGAGAGGTGGCGGACATTGTCCAGTGATCCGGTCAGGAAATTGTCTGTGGCGACGACATGGTGCCCGAGGCCGACAAGTCGGTCGCACAAATGCGATCCGAGGAAACCGGCGCCGCCGGTCACAAGCAATCTGGCCATGGTATTCCCTTCCCGGGCTGGCAGCATGACGAAATTGCTCCGAGGCGCCGTCTGTCGCTGTGTAACACTGGACAGCTATTTGCCCAATCGCGATACCCCCGGTTGTCTGCGCTTCCAAGAGAAGTCCTGTCGCGACCAGACGGAGCTTTGCGAACGCCCTAAGACGCGTCGCGTTGAAACGGATTCAGGCGACGCGTTTTAAGTCTTTGTTTGTATGCATGTCGTTGCCCCAAACTCGGGGCCACTTTGGGGGCGACATGCGTTAGCGGCGGTGGTCGGCATGTCGAAGCATGCAAGTTGATGCCCCTTGCCGGAGGCTAAACACAGGCATCCTAATCCGATGATGGCGACCATGCGGGACTGGTTCACCGGCTCCTGCAGAAGCAAGGCTGCCTTTCAGCGTCGGTGGCTGTCGAGACGATGATAGAGCTCGACGTAAGACTTCCCCATTCTGTCGGCGGTAAAGAGACGAACGTACCGATCACGCGCGGCTTTCCCCCATTTCTCCGCTTCGGCCGGTGAGGCGATCAGCCGGTTGATCGCCTCGGCAAGACGCGTCGCGTCCGATGACGGAATCACCAGTCCGGTCTCGCCAGCCTTGTTCACATAGCTTGTGCCCGTTCCGAGTTCGCACGAAATCATCGGCTTGCCGCACATCGCTGCCTCCACGAGCGACAGCCCGTAGGCCTCCGACCGTTGGTTCGAAGGGAAAACGAACCCGAGGCAGTTGTGGAGCAGCGCCATCTTGCGCGGCTCGGTCACCTCGCCAAGAAAGATCACATTATCACGGCGCAGTGTCTCGGCCTGGAGCTTGAGTTGCCGTTCAATCGGCCCGGATCCGGCGATGACAATCTTGCATCGCACCTGGTCGGCAGCCTGGATCAGGATATCCAGTCCCTTGTAGTAGCGCAGGACACCGACGAACAGCACGAACGGTTCCGTGATCATCGATCGGCACCAGTCGTTGTCGGCTTCGGTTGGCGCAGGATAGGCGTCTTCGTCGATGCCAATGGGAATGACTTTCGACTTGGCCCTGAATGCCCTGAGAACCGGGCTCGATTCCAGGTAGTCGGGCGATGTCGCGACGATCGCATCGACATCCCTGAGGAAGCGCGTCATCAGCGGTCGGTAGAAGGGCAGGATGAGCCGCTGTTTCACGATATCGGAATGATAGGTGACGACAGTCGGCTTGCCGTGGCCGGAATGAAAATGGACTAAGTCCATGAGCGGCCATGGAAAATGATACTGGATCAGGTCTGCTGTCTTCGAGAGGGCTCCGAATTTCCGAAAAACGTCGCGAGAAAACCCGGTCGACGCCAGCTCGAAATCCAGTCTGGCCTTTCGGGCTAAATGTCCGTCGAGGCGTTGAGTGGCCTCTTCGGGAGTGCGGCTCAGCGAAAGCACTTCCGTTTCGATGCCATGGCGGGCCGTGCTTTGGGCGATGGCATGTATTGTTCGTTCAACGCCGCCAAAGGAATCCGGCCAGTATGTCTTGAAGAAATGCAGGACTTTCAAACGAGTGTCTTTCGTCTTTTCTCGATGGCTAGTTCAAAAATATGAAGCATGCCCTTGGCGTGGTTTTCCCACGTGAAGCGCTCCGCGTTTTTGCGCGCTCCGGCAGCGATCTTCTGGCGCAATTGCGCATCGACGCAAAGCTGATCGAATGCACCCGCGATTGCCTCGGGGTTGCTCGGGTTGACAAGGATACCGCTGTCGCCGGCGACTTCCGGCATCGACGATGTGTTCGATGTCAGCACTGGCTTGCCGAAAGATTGCGCCTCGACGATCGGAAAGCCGAAACCTTCATAGAGCGACGGCATCGCCAGAAAAAGACAATTCGAATAGAGCGTGGCAAGCTTTGCGTCGTCGACGAATCCGGTAAAGATGATATTTTTTTCAAGCCCGCCGAGACGCACATCATTGGCCAGGCTCGATTGCTTCCAGCCGCTGCCGCCGACGATCACCAGGTGGCAGCCCGACCGGGTGCTTGCCGGCAGCAGGCCGTAGGCCTTTATCAGATTGCGCAGGTTCTTTCTTGGCTCGAGCGTGCCGACAAAAAGCGCATAGGGCCTGGTGATGCCGAGATGCTCCAGGCTTGAAAAGCTGCCCGGAGCGGGCAGGGGGGACGTGCCGGGGGCAATCGTCTTGATCGGCGATCTCAGCCAGGGAAACTCTGTCATCAGCGCGGTTGCCATGGCAGTCGAATCCGTCGCCACGACGTCGGCTTTTCGCAAAGCAGGTTTCATCAACAGGCGTTCGCCGACCCAGGTCCGGACGCGCATGGTTTCCGGCGCGTGCATCCAGACAAGATCGTGGATTGTGACCACGCGTGCTATCCGGTCGTCCAGGATGAGGGGCAGGCGGTGAGCCGGGCCCCACAAGACCTCCACCTCGTCGCGCGCTGCCCAGGAAGGCAGCACAGCTTGCCCCCACAGCGCGCGCGCGGGCAGCGGCCTGAAGCTGCCTGTTCGCAAGGCTACGTCGCGCGGGAGCTCATAGTTGGCGTTGATCTCAGCGGGAGCGTAGACACGCACCTCGGCGCCGAGCGCCGAAAGTGCCTTGATCGACCTGTGCACGAACCTGCCGATCCCGTCAGTGGCTGATCCCAGGTTCCTGCCGTCGATCCCGATTTTCAATCTTTTCTCCGGAAATGAACTGAACGAAGGATTCCGGACACTTGCACCGGTAAGGGAAGCGCGATCCGTCCGCAGCGTGTTGCGAGACTAGCCCTGACATACACCTCGCCAATTCGATACACGAAACTAGAAAGGCAGTCTCGCGTGGGGAAACCGCTTGCGCCTCAGCCGGATGATGGTAGATGCACGGTTATCCCAACCTCCCATTCGAGAGCGAACTTCTGCCAAAACTGATTATCCAGATTCCTTGCTATAACGAAGCCGAAACACTGGCGATAGCGCTAAGCGATCTGCCGCGGACCGTCACAGGTTTCGACAGCGTGGAATGGCTGGTCATCGACGACGGCAGCAGCGACGAAACCGTCAGGGTTGCCGAGGAAAACGGCGTAGATCATATCGTACGCCATACAAGCAATCGCGGTCTTGCCTACGCCTTCATGACCGGCATCGAAACCTGCCTCGCACGAGGCGCCGATGTCATCGTCAACACCGATGCCGACAACCAGTATCATGCCGGTGACCTTCCGGCCCTCACCAGGCCGGTCCTGGAGGGGCGCGCGGACATGGTTATCGGCGCTCGGCCGATATCGGAAATAGAACACTTCTCGCCAGTGAAGAAGCTTCTGCAGAAGGTGGGAAGCTGGGTGGTTCGCGTCAGCAGCGGCACCGACGTGCAGGACGCACCAAGCGGATTTCGCGCGATCTCGCGCAACGCGGCCCAGCGCCTGATCGTGTTCAACAACTACACCTACACGCTCGAAACCATCATCCAGGCCGGCCGCAAGAACATGCGCGTGGTCTCGGTGCCGATCCGCGTCAACGGTGATTTGCGGCCGTCGCGGCTGGTCAAGAGCATTCCCTCCTACCTCAAGCGTTCGATCTTCACCATCGTGCGCATCTTCGTCATCTACCAGCCGGCACGGTTCTTCGGCATGGTCGCGGCGATCCTGTTTGGCCTCGGCTTTCTGATCGGCCTGCGTTTCATCTATTTCTATCTCACCGGAACTGGTGGCGGTCACATACAGTCGGTGATCCTGGCGGGCGCGCTGATGTCGATGGGCTTTCAGTCGCTTCTCGTTGCCTTCCTGGCCGACGTGATAGCGGCCAACCGCAAGCTTCTCGAAGACATTCGCTATACGCAGCGTACGCAGGGGGAGGCTGGCAGTACCGCTTCCGTCCGGCCAGGCAGGAAAACGGGATAGGTCGATGAAAGTAGCCGGCGGCCAAGCGGAAGACGGCATCGTCATAGGCAACACCTATGACAAATACGGCACGCGAAACCCGATCGCCCGCCGGATGGTCGCGGGCTTCGACGGCGCGTTGTCCGACCTTGTGGCAAAGGTCAGCCCCTCCAGCATCCACGAGGTCGGATGTGGAGAGGGCTATTGGGTCATGCGTTGGCTTGGTCAGGCCATCGATGCGCGCGGTACTGATTTTTCCACGCAGATCATCGGCATGGCAAAGGAGAACGCCCGCGGGCGCGGCATGGATCCCGGATGTTTCTCGGTGCGCAGCATTTATGAAGTGACGCCGGAACGCGATAGCGCCGATCTCATTGTCTGTTGCGAGGTGATGGAGCATCTCGAGGAGCCGGAAAAGGCGCTGGAGGGGCTGCAGCGCATTGTACGTGCAGATCTCATTTTGAGCGTACCCCGAGAACCGCTTTGGCGTGTGCTCAACCTGGCGCGCGGGAAGTATGTTTCGGCGCTGGGAAACACGCCGGGTCATCTGCAGCACTGGTCCCAGCGCGGCATCGTCTCGCTGGCATCGCAGTTCTTCGATGTGACGGAGATCCGGTCGCCGCTGCCGTGGACCATGCTGCATTGCAAGTCGAAGAAAAGACGCTGACGATGACGCTCAGCCCGGGCGCCAGGATATGGCTCAACCGCACCGGAGCGCTGTTGGGATTGGCTGGCGTGGTCTTCGTGGGGATCAGGCTCCACAACTATGCCGGCGAGATCGATTTTCATCGGTTGGGGGTTGGCGGCTACGCGGCGATAGTCGCCTTTGGCGGCTTGTATGGAGCGTCGAACCTGCTGCTGGCCCTCGGTTGGCGGCGGCTCCTGCTTCATCTTGGTGTGCCGGTCTCTCGGTCTTGGGCGATCCACGCCTATGCAGTCTCGCAACTTGCCAAGTATGTCCCCGGCAATATTTTTCAGTTCGCTGGGCGGCAAGTCATTGGTGTGGCGGCGGGCATCGGCAATCGGCCGCTGGCTAAGTCGACTGCTTATGAACTCGCCATCCTCATCGTTGGCGGAGCTCTCTTTTCACCGCTTTTGTTATCGCTGGTTGTCGCCGGCACTCCGGACTGGGTCGGCTGGGTTTCTTTCGCTGCGGTAGTCGCGGTAGCGCTTTGGCTGGCCGCCACCAGAGGCGCGGATTTTGGCGTGGCCGCTATTTCCTACCTCGTTTTTCTGGCATTTTCCGGTCTGGTTTTTGCGGCGGCGTATGATCTCGCTGGGGGTTCCGGCGAATTCGCGCGCTATCCGGCGATCGCCGGCGCCTATGTGCTGGCGTGGCTCGTGGGACTTGTGACCCCCGGCGCGCCCGCCGGCATAGGTGTCAGGGAGGCCGCTCTGCTCTTTCTGCTCGGCGGGCTCAGCCCCGGCCCGGTCATTCTCCTGGCGGTGGTGATTGGGCGGACGGTCACTGTCCTGGGCGATCTTTTCTTCTTTGCTGGCGGGCTGATTGCCTGCCGATTCTATCGGATAGCAAATGAACAACGCTGAAGACATAGCAGGTTTGCTCTACAGATCGAATTCGAAGGCAGGAAGTCTATGAAGCTACCAATTCCTCAGTTGATGCACACCAGGCACATTGAGTTTCGCGGGCAAGATATCATCCTCTGCGGGCGCGAGGGTGACAGCTACTTTGACCACGCTGCCCCTGACGAGCCTTTTGCATTTGCAATGCGTGCACTCCCCAATGGTGCTGTTGTATTCGACATCGGATCCAATATCGGGATGACAGCGGTTATCGCAGCGAAGTCCGGTGCTGCAAAGGTCTATGCTTTCGAGCCCGACCCGAATGTCTTCCCGTTCCTGCTGGATACGATCAAGGCTAACACAGCTTTTGTGGACGCTCATAACATGGCTCTGGGGGCGAGAGAGGGATCACTCTCCTTTTTCTCCAACCCCGATTCGACCTCTGCCAGTCACCTTGTTACAGAAGAGACGCTTGGACATTCGCCGACAGGAATTGTTCAGATGTCGACGTTCGATGCGTTCGTGAAGGCTCATCGCATCGAGAGGATCGACTTCATTAAGATCGACGTGGAAGGCTTCGAAATAGACGTTCTGCGGGGTGCACGAGAGGCGATAGAGCACCTGAAGCCTTCGTTGCTCATCGAGTTCAACGCCTTCACGATGGTAGGCTTCCGTGATATCAACCCGCGCGACCTGTTGCGGTTGTTGCGGGAGATGTTCCCGTATGTCTATCGCTTCAAGGACGGGCAATCGCTATTAGTCGATAGCGACGCCGCCGCCTTGGGCTTTATTCACGATAACCTTGTATCCGCCGGATGCGTAGATGACCTCTACTGCTCTTTTAGGCCGGATGCCGATGCCGCAATATTGATTGAGCCCACATCATAGGCCATCACGCTGAGATACAGCCACCATTCTCGTAGTGGCGCCATCGGGATCGGCCGGATTATCTGCCCCTCTGCCTTCGGGTATGAGGACAAGCGCCCGTGCTAAACCTACGGTCTATGGCCTCCCTCTCGGCTCTAAAAAGCCGCCGAAGCGAGCTTTCTAATTTCTAATCACGGATGTACCGCAGTTGTGGATGGCTTTTCAATTTGGATGGCGCAGCCTGATAATCGCACAGTGTTGCAGTCTGCTAGGAGTCCAGTCTGTTATCATCAATCGCGCTGGGGCCGACAGGCTTGTCAGAGACATTGATTATTTAATCACAGTCAGAGATTGGAGAAGAATACCAAGCATTCGAGTATCGCCGTTCCCGTATGATGAGGGCGAGCGCAACTGGTCGACACGGAAATCCAATTGACCAGTCTTTGCCAAACCGGCTCGCGGAAGTTCGGCGGAGATCCAACCGGAAACGCCACAATAGCTGTGGTCTAACAACACTGTCGTTCCGCTGCCAATTTCGACTTCCGAGCAGGCATCTCCTGGGGCGAAGACCGAAAACGTAACGCTCAATTTTCCACCGTCCGGAATGTCATTGGGGTCGAGCAGGATTGACGCCTGCTTGTCGCGAGACCATGTCCCGATTGGTTCAGGCAAGTACCAGCCGCGTCCGATGAGATAGCCTTCGCCTATCTCTCCACTGACGAAATTTACCGGTTTGCCTAAGTCGATTGGAGGCATCGCGTTCCATATCGACAGACTGCCAGCGGGATCGACCCCGTGTGCAAGACGGATGACAGCATAGTGAGTCATAAAATCGGCATCGTACCTGTCCTCGGCGTCGAGAGCCTTGGCGATTGGGGAAAGCTCCTTCTCCCGATCATTAGGGGCTGGCCACTCATGAGCCGCCCACAGCAGGTCGATATAGGAGAGAACAACGGCGTCAGCTTTTCCGCTCTCAAGAAATGCCTTCACTTTCATCGCGAAGTCTGGCGCTACCTCGCCCAACTCGATGTCCGTCATCTCCAAGGGCCAGTTACCCATGGCGGAAATGAGATTCTTGTCGCCCCCCACGTTGTAGGCTCGAATATCCAGTTCGCTTGCGACATAGTTGATGAGAAAGTCATTGCCGTACGGCAGAAATGCCACCTTCTCACCCTTATGAAAGTGCGATTTCCACGAAGCGACCTCAATTGTCACCTCATTGACGACGTTTCGAAAATGTCTGTATGCCAGCAGTTGTCCTTGGCTGGGGATGTTGAGGATCAGCAATAAAATGAGCAGCACGGCCCGCGTGTTCATCGACAACTTGCCACTTGCCAGCATCAGCACAAAGATGGCCCAGCACCCGAACATTCCGAGAGCCGTCCAGCGATAGCTGGCTCGTATGCTCCTGAAACCAGGCAGATACTCCGAAATCCATGCATTTCCGGTTTCGAACCATCCATATGAGGCGGGCATGAGCGGACTGACATCCGCAGGCCGGTAGGTCAGAAATTTTACAGTCGGGCCAAGCGCCATATAGAACCCAGCTATTGCAATCAGCCCAAAGGCTATTGACAGCCACCTTCTCTCCTTCAGCACAACCGTGCCGTAGAGTGCCACGATCATGATTCCAGCGCAGAACGTTGAAATAAATGTCGATGCATCTCCGAAATAACTATCCTGCAGCCTCGCTGCACTAAGACCAATGATGTCCGGGACCGCCAATACGCCAGATGTCGGCACAAAGAAGAATTCGACGCTAGCGCCCCATCCACGGAAAAAATCAATCGGCTGCGCGCCGAAGTCTGGAGTTCCTTCGTAGAGCGCATAAGCCACATAAGACGCAGCAAACGCGAAAGCTATGATGACAGCGCGATAGAACAGATCCAAATTTAGATTGCGGCGACTGCTGACAATCGTGCACCCAAAAATCAAAGCAGTGCCAGACGCGAACATCATGAACGTATAGCCGTCCATAAACACTGCTACGAAAGCAGCAGCAATAAAGGCGAGACTTGACCAAGCAGAGAGCCGATCCGTCGAGACCCTCATTGTCATGAGAAAGTAGAGAGGGAGCAACGCGATCCCGATGGCTACAGTCGAGAAGCTGTTATTCATCCAAACTATCGGGAATGTGCACCAGATCAGTGCACCCAGTAGCGATGCCGGCCGCCCAGCGCCGACATGCCTGGCGAAGCAGAACGCTCCGGCAAAGGCTACGGCAAGCCACATAGCGAACACCGCCGAATAGGCATTGGCCGGCGACACGCCCATTTTTAACAACACGGCCGCAGGAAGTGCTGCAGACATTCCGAAGGATATCGCCGCCGGCTCCGGAAGTCCGAAATTGTGAGCGTACAGGGATCCGGAATTTGCGAAAGACTTCGAGAAGCCGAGAAGCCAAAAGACCTGCCCCGTTGTCGGGCTCATGTAGCCCGGAATTGCCCCATTTGTAGCAAGGACCAACGGAAGAAGGACAACTCCCGCCAGAAAGGTTCTCAAGCTGTTCGACATTTACTCAATGACTACGTTACTTTCCGGATCGCCATTTCGAATGGCACGAAAGAGCAACCAGCACAACGACAGGACTAGCTCAATCCCCAACGTCGACAGGCTGTCCGCGCGCGCCTGCTCCCGGTCTCGACATTATCCCGTCACGGTATTTCCAGACTAGGCGCCGAAGGCTTTCGCCGGCCGGCGAGTCCGAAAGGCAAGTTCCAGTGTTAATCCCGGTTTGCAGGCAATCCAACCGATCAAGCCTGGTTCTTCCGCGAAATGCTCGATTTCGAAGCCGCACCGCTTCACGCCATCCCATGAAACCACCCGGTTACAAAGCCACGCGAAGGGGACTGCCGAACCAACGAATTCCCTCCTGGACGAGTTCTATGTCGACGAACGCGCCGCCGCGCTCTTTCAATGAGGCGGGTACGTTAAGGGCCATATAGTGCGTATCACCCGGCGCCAGCACGAACGGAATGCGAGCGCGCGCATTGTCGTACTGGAAGCGCTCGCCCTCAGCGTCGATCGCATAGTAACCCAGCGCAACTCCCAAGCGTCCGTCGGTCAGGCCGAGGCTCGACCAGACCGTTTCGGATAGGTTGGTCACACTGACAACGATCTTCAGTGCGGCGCCGTCATCGGTCCTGTAAGGGCCTTCCACAAGTTCGAGGCGATGGGCGCGCTGCTCCTCCTCGAGGACGGCCGTCATCCGCGTGTCGCCAAGGTCGGTCTGCGGTGTGAAAGGCCTGGGGGATTGCGGTTCGTAGACCTTGTACCAGTTCTGCCCGGCGACGACGTTTTCAAGCTGTGCTGCGCTTTCGGACCAGGTCGGCCACGACGTATTGCGGAGCTCGGCAGGAATGCGCTTCAGGAAAGTCTTGACCGCCGTGGCCAGCGCGACAGGGGAACCGACCTCGAAGAAATGCGCCTCGGCCGCACCCTTGCCCACCTCGCGGAACACCGGAATGTCGCTGGCAAGCACTGGCTTGCCGAAATGGCCTGCCTCGACGATGGGCAAGCCGAAACCTTCGGCAAAGGAGGCCGCAATCAGGGCGTCGCACTCCTTGTACAGGGCGCCCAACTCGCTATCGCCAACCTTCTCGTGCAAATGTAGACGCTTGCCAAATTCCCCATGGCGCCGAATGCGGTCGGCAAGATGCGAGATGCCCCATCCAATTTTTCCAACGATAACCAACTCGATATCGACGCCGTCGGCCCACAATGCCTCGAAGGCATCCAACGCAACGCGGTGGCCCTTGCGGGGTTCTAGCGTTCCGACCATCAGGAAATAAGGACGCGCCGCGCTCTTGCTTCGTCGAACCGGCTTGGAAGCGGACGGCTCGGTCGCGAAATCAGCGCCGAGCTGCCAGTAGCCGACCTTCATGCGGCGCGGAAACCCGATGCCGGTGAGCAGATCCAGCAATTCGTCGGCAACTGCGCGCGAGATGCAGACGATGCCGGTGGAATAGACAAGCGCGGTTTGAAACCACGCACTGAAAATGGGCGGCATGCCCTCATGGCAAAAGGCGGCCGAACGCAGGGGAACCATGTCGTAAAGGCAGGATATGACGTCGCCGCCTTTGAGCAAGACCGGGCGAAGAAATGCCGGATGGAGGGTGTGAAAAGGCCAGGAACTGTCGAGCATCAAAACCGTATCGCCGGCCTGCGGCCGGAGCCGGTTCGACGACTGCTTCGAAGGCGGCCGTCCCGTCCACTCCCTTGCAAAGTACCAGCCGGATGCGTCGTCGCAAAACGAGATGTACTTGCCCTCGTCGCTTGAGCGCTGCGGGAACATGTTTTCGCAGATACGTCGGACCACGCGTTGAATGCCGGTCCTGTGGTCGTCTATTAATGTTGCGCTTGCGTCCACCAGCAGGCGCGGCCGCGTGGCTTCAGGCTCGGCGAGGGCCATCAAGGTCGACACGTCTTCCTCTTCATTTCTCTTGATGGTGCCAAGCGCTTCGACCAGGTCGAGCCGTGGCGCAGTCGTGTGGCGGTCGAGTCCGTGCAGGCCCCGGACCACACGGTCTGCCACGTTTCGCCAAGTGAACGTGTCAATTCTTTCCCGCGCGAGTTCTTTCAGCCTTTGCGCATCGAGCTTGCCTGCCGCTACCGTTTCGATTTTCTCCGCAAGGTCCGAAGGTGACGTGGGGTCAAAGAGCAGTGCTCCATCTCCGACAACTTCTGGAAGCGCGCCCGCTCTGGCCGCGATTGCAGGTGTTCCGCAGGCAATTGCTTCTAGTGCAGTCAGCCCGAAGCCTTCCATGAAGGATGGTTGGATCAGTGCAAGCGCCCCTTTGTAGAGACGAACCAACGTTTTGTCGTCGACCGCGCCTGCGAATACGATTCGGTCAGCGGGCAAACCATGAGATTGCCAAACGTTGGAGTATTCAACCTTTTCACGGGCGTTAATCTCCCCGGCGATGACGAACTTTAAATTATCTTGCAATGATTTAGAAATTTTTCGAAACGCTTCCGGTATTACTTCAAGGTTCTTTCGCCAGTCCAGGCCACCGACGTATAGAATATATTTACCATCGATTGAATTCTTATCTACACCATCGTCGATAAGTTGAACAAAACTTTCAGATATGCCGGCGCCAATGCATATCCCTTTCTCTGATCCAGAGAACAATCGAAATTCCTGAGAGGAGAAATCTGAAATGGTGAACACCAGATCAAAATTCTTGTAGCTAGAAAGACGCCGATAGTAATACTCCCGTTGACGGGGGTCTAGAATGTATTTGTTAGGAAACCTGAACGGAATCGCATCATAGAACATGGCTGCGGTCCTAACCGACGCCAATGAGCCGCCGAGGTATGGAACTGCAGGGTCGACGGCGCCTTCGAACGGACTCGCAGACAGGGCGATGTCTGGACTGAGTTGATTGACGTGATGGACGAGGGCCAATTCGCTGCGGCGGCGCCATGCCGTGTGGCCGTAGTCGGCTTCACCGCCTTCGACTTTACCATGCCAGACGTGAATGCGGTCCGGTGACACGATGCCGGAAAGCAGCGATCGCGCAGCAATTGTGGCCTCAGGCATCGCGGCATTAAGCGAAACCGAGAGCTCGATGCCGCTTTCGTGGGTCGAAAGGGCGCGGAGCAAATCCAGTATGTAACGCCCAATTCCGCGCTTCCGGCTATGCGTCTGCAGGCATTGGCCGTCAACCCAGAGTCTCAATGGCTGCGAGGTCATGCCGACTTTCCAGCCTTGAGGCGTTTGCGCCATGCGCTAAGGACAACGGGGTCCGGATCGAGCTTCCAGCGCGTATCGATAGCGACCAAATCGCTGCTTGCTCGTGCGAAACCTAGAAGACGGCGTTCGAGCGGTGGCGCGAACCGTACTGCGCGTTGGACAAATGCCGCGGCGCGAGGCCTTCGGCGCAACCACAGCAACCCATGTTGCATCACAAGCTTGGCATTTGACCACCGTATGATGGCCAGGGTCACGTACTTTGCGCCCCGAAGGGGGGCTGTGACTCTCCATGAGGTCGAATTCTGAAAAGCGTCTGTCAGCGCCGTAACGCTTTCCAGTTGCCGGGCGAGAGAAGTCACCGTGTCCTGAAGCGCAATATTTCCCGTTCGCATCAACTCTGCCTGGGCGGCTAGTTTGTCGGTCAGTTGCTGGAGCTGATCCGTAGTGGAGGACATATTTGCCTTGACCGCTTCCGATATGCCAACGATCTCGTCATCGGCGGAACGGAGCCACTCTTTTATTTTTCTCGTGTCAGTAGGGATCGGTTGTGACGCTGCTTGGACAAAGGCGGCAAGCGAGCCGAACGCTTCCGCAGGTTGTTTGTCGTGTTTCTTGGCCAGACAGGCATAATCGCGCGCTACTTCGAACATGAGATGAATGCTACGCTCAATCGGCCCTGCTTCGATCATTGGCGCGCCGTTCAGCCTCAGGATTGCTGTTTCCCCGAAACCGGCCTCCCCCACCAGGAATTCAAGCAAATCTGGTGGCAAAGGGCTTTTGTGTGTCGGATCCAGATGAAAAGTATGTGTGCCGACCGAGATATTCTCCGGATTGGGCGTCTCGAGGATCAGCAGTCCGTCGTCGACTAGCACTCTGTTACATTCTTCCAGTAGTTCGATCAGGTAATCCGTCGGCACATGCTCGACCATGTGGAAGGCCGAAATCACGGCCACACTGCCGGTCGGCTGCCCTCCGAGATATTCGAGCGCGTCGTGCAATACGATGTTGAGGCCACCCTCAATGGCTTCTTGCGCCATGCGCGCATTAGTATCCACGCCCGTCGCAGCCAGACCGGCTTCGCTGAGTATCTCCAGCCATTCGCCGCGCCCACAACCGAGATCGATCGCAAGGTTCGGCCCTTCAGCCTGTCGCGGCACCTGCGCCAACAAGGGCTGGTAGATCTTGAGCCGGTCCTTGACGAGCTCCCTTGACCCGCGAAAGCGGTCCTCGAAGCCCTTGTAGAGGTCGTCGAAAGTTTTCTTCATCGGACAATTTCGAATGCATGTTCGAGCCGGCTCGTCCCTATAAAGAATGGGCGGCCCGTATTGATGACGTCGAATACTTCCACGTTTTCAATCCAGTCGAAATTGTTGTCGATATGAACGTCTCCCGTGTGGAGCGACACGGAAAGGCCGTATGAACCCTGGCCAAGAGCGCAGGACAGTCGCAGGCGGCATTCGACCTTGTCCCCGGCCGAAACGTTGGAGAGAACTTGGCCCGTATGCCAGGTGTTGGTTCCCCAGACGATATGGCCGGCGCGGTCCTTTAGCATGAAACCGATGACAAGCTCCGGAATATCCTCTTTTGCGACTATTCGGGCTCGAACCGTCATGCTTTGTCCTGAAACGGCGGTCTTGATCGGATCCCCGCTATCACTGTCGAGCAGCGCCACCGATTCAACCGCCACCGCCTTGGTCCCACTTCTGCTGTAGAGCCAATCATCTTTTTCCCGCCGTTGCTCAATTGTCAGCTTCGCGTTCTCCTTGGTCGCGACCAGGGCGTTGTAATAGTCGGCCACCTCGTCGGGCGGCCCGTCCTTCAACACATGGCCCTTATCCAGCAGGATCACCCTGTCGCACAATGATCTGACGTCGCCCATGCTATGAGTGACCAGAATGATCGACGTGCCTGCGGCCCTGAAACTGCGTATCCGGTCGAAGCTCTTGTGCTGGAAATAGCTGTCGCCAACCGAAAGCACCTCGTCGACAATCAGCACCTCCGGCCGCTCGGCGGTGGCGAGCGCGAAGGCCAGCCGCGCCTGCATGCCGCTCGAGTAGGTTCGCAGCGGCTGGTCGAAGAACACGCCGATTTCGGCGAAGTCCTCGATATGCGGCATCAGCTCGGCCAAACGCCCCTGTGAAAGGCCCATCAACCCGCCGGCATGGAAGGCGTTCTGCCTTCCGGTGAACTCCGGGTTGAAGCCGAGCCCGAGCTCAAGGATGGCGCTGATGCGGCCGCCGACATGCGCCGTACCTTCGGTCGGCCGCACCGTGCCGGTGATCAGCTTCAAAAGGGTGCTCTTGCCCGCGCCGTTCTGTCCGATGAGACCGAGCGCCTCTCCGGCCGCCAGTGAGAACGAGATATCCTTGACCGGCCAGAATTCCTCGGTTGGCTTGACTGGCGCGCCGAACCAGCCCGCAAATCTCTCGAGGCTGCTCGCATAGTTTGCATAGCGTTTCGACAGGTGACTGACGGAAAGCACGGTCATGGCTACAACACGTCAATGAGTTCGGGGCTTGCGCGACGAAAGAAAATCATCGCGAAGGTCACGCTCAGGAGCCCCAAGACCGCCGGCATGATCAAGCTTTCCGGATTCGGCCAGCGGTTGAACAACAGCGCATCCTGATACAGCGCCACCAACGGCGCAACCGGATTGAGACCGATCACAAAACTGTACTTCTCGGGCAGTACATTGGCCGGGTAGACAATTGGCGTCAGCCAGTACCAGAGCTGCAGCACGATCGTCATCACCTGCGCGATGTCGCGGATGAACACGTTCATCACTCCGAGGATGACGCCGAGACCGAAGCCGATCGCCGCAATCAGGACGATCCCGATCGGCAGCAGGATCAACGCGCGGCCCGGAATATGTCCCAGGAAGATGAAGATGATGAACAGGGCGACGAGCAGCAGCAGATGATTGATCAACGCCGTGCCCCCCACGATCACGGGCAGGCACAGACGCGGAAAGGCGATCTTCTTCATCACCGGTGCCTGCTCGATGAAGACCGTCATGCTGCGAGTGAGAATCTCGCTGAACAAATTCCACGCGGCCATGCCGGACAGAAGATAGATCGGATAGGCAGCTGGGCTGTCCGTATCCGGAAGCCGAGCCTTGAGAACTTCCGAAAGGACAATCGAGAAGATAAGCGCCTGTGCAAGTGGATGAAGGATGAACCAAAGGCCGCCCAAGCGTGAGCGCACGAAACGTCCCTTCAGTTCGCCTCTGATGGAGGAGATGATGAAATGGCGGTATTGCCATAGACTTCGGAACATGTGCTCGGTCCTTGCGCCCTGCCGCGACAGAGTCAGCGGGCGTTACATAGCCGGTGCCAATATCCGAAAACGTCGGCGATTGTCTGCTCGAATGGCACCAAAGGCGTCCAATTCAGCTTGGCGCGTGCCTTTGACGCATCACCCCAGGCAACAGGGATGTCGTTCGGACGAAGTTTTTTAGGGTCGGCGCGGACTTCGATGTCGATGCCCGACTGCGCAATCAGCGCGTCCAGGATATCCCGGATCTTCCGCGGCTGTCCGGATGCCAAGTTGTAAACATGGTCCGGTTCGGCATCCAGGTCGAGAATCGCGGAACTCGCATATGCGCGCACAACGTCGCGAACATCCAGGAAATCGCGCTCGGCTTCAAGATTGCCTACGTGAATGATCGGTTCGCTTTTGCCGGACACGATCTCGGCGATCTGGCGTGCGAAGTTGGAGACCACGTAGGTATCGGACTGACCAGGGCCGGTGTGATTGAACGGGCGAAAGCGGACAGCGCGCAGACCGTCATATGCCATTTGCCCGATCATCAGGTCTGCGGCCGCCTTGGTGGCGCCGTAGACGTTCATCGGCCGAAGCGGCGCGCTTTCCGTCACCGGGCCGGCTACGTTGAGGAACGAAGCGCCATAGGCCTCCGAACTCCCAACGTAAACGAACCGTGCCTTCGGCGCGTGTCGCAGCACGGATTCGGCAAGATTCATCGTTCCCGTGACATTGACGTTCCAGGCGTGTCGTGGCGCGTTGCGTGCATCGGAAGGTGCGGCGACCGCTGCCAAATGGATAAGCGCGGTCGGCTGTACCTCGCGGACGGCGGTGTCAACCGCTTCCCGGTCCAGCAGGTCGATTGCGTTTTGTTGCTCTTTGCCGTGACCAAGCGCGAACACCTTGCAGTCGCCGTGGTCCCGTTCCAGCAGCTGCAACAGTGCCGAGCCGACGAACCCGCTTGCCCCGGTTATGAGGATGCGATGCGTGAACCTATCGACCATAACGCAAATGGGGCTTTCTGCTCAACTCAGCCTCTCGACGGGTTGGTATGGCGTTCGAGATCGGCATCCACCATTTCACGGATCATCTCTTCCAGCGAGATCGTCGCTTCCCAGCCCAGCTTCTGCTTTGCCTTCGCAGGATTGCCGAGCAGGATTTCGACTTCGGCCGGTCTGAACAACGCCGGATCGATGACAAGGTGGTCATCAATCTCAAGTCCGACATGTTGGAAGGCGATTCGGCACATATCGCGCACCGTCGTCGTCCTGCCTGTCGCGATGACATAGTCATCCGGCTGGTCCTGTTGCAGCATCAGCCACATGGCGCGGACATAGTCCTTCGAGTGACCCCAGTCCCGCTTGGCGTCGATGTTTCCAAGCCGCAGTTCCTTGGACATGCCCTTCTTGATGCGCGCGACCGCGTCCGTGACTTTGCGGGTCACGAACTCGATGCCGCGAAGTGGTGATTCGTGATTGAACAAGATGCCGCTCGAGGCATGCAGGCCGAAGCTTTCGCGATAGTTGATCGTTATCCAGTGGCCATAGAGCTTCGCTACGGCATAGGGGGAGCGAGGATGAAAAGGCGTCGTCTCCGATTGCATTGGTTCCTGGATAAGGCCGTACATTTCGGACGACGACGCTTGATAGAAGCGCGCCTCGGGCGATTCGAGGCGGAGCGCCTCAAGAACGTTGGTCACGCCTATGCCGGTGACGTTGCCCGTCAGGATCGGCTGCTGCCACGATGATTTGACGAAGGACTGGGCCGCAAGATTGTAGACTTCGTCCGGCCTTATGTCGCGCATGGTTCGAGCCAAGCCTGACAGATCCGTCAGGTTTCCGTCAACGATCCGGACGTCTTTCTCGATGCCAAGCCATTTCAGTCGCGTGGTGTTCACGTCTGCAGTGCTCGATCGCCTGGCCAGCCCGTGAACTTCATAGCCCTTGGAGAGCAGCAGCTCAGCCAGGTAGGCGCCGTCCTGCCCGGTGACGCCCGTTATCAGTGCTGTCTTTGTCATCAATTCTCTCGATTGTGTCTGATGATTGCTCCGCCCCAGCCCAGAATTGATGTTTGCTCGCCCCAAGCCCTGCGAGCCAAATGAATTGTCAGGTGCGACCGTATACGTCGTCGAACCGCACGATGTCATCCTCGCCGAGATACTCGCCGCTTTGGACCTCGATCATCACCAAGCCAATATTGCCGGGGTTTTCCAGCCGATGTTTGTGGCCGCACGGGATATAGGTGGATTGGTTGGTGGTCAGGAGCAATTCCTGGTCCCCGTTGACTATCTTCGCCGTGCCGCTGACCACGACCCAGTGCTCCGAACGATGATAGTGCATTTGCAGGCTCAAGCGCCCACCCGGCTTCACCTCGATGCGTTTGATCTTGAAGCGTTCGCCTTCCTCCAACACCGTGTAAGTGCCCCACGGTCGATGCACGGTGCTGTGAAGCAAATGCGCATCATGTCCGGAAGCCTTGAGGGACTCGAACAACTTCTTGACGTCCTGGACGCGGTCGCGGGACGCCACGAGCAAGGCATCCGGGGAATCCACGATCACTAGGTCGCTGATGCCGACCGTGCCGATGACGCGCTTGCCCGAACTTATGTAGCTGCCGGTTGTGTCCACCATGCGAACGTCGCCGCGAATTCTGTTCCCGCTCTCGTCGGCTGCGACCAGTTCGGCCATCGCGTTCCACGATCCAATGTCGTTCCATTCCATGTCGCAGGGGACGACCGCCAGGTTTTGGGTCTTTTCCATTACCGCGTGGTCGAGCGAAATACGCGGAGCCAAGGCGAAATGTTCTGATGAGAGTTCGACGTTCGCAAAGCCTTCGCCATGGCTAACGCGACCGTCCTCGTAACTGGCGAGAACGGCCTCGATCACGGCAGGAGAATGCGAAGCCATTTCATCAAGCATGACCTGCGCTCTGAAGCAGAAGATGCCGGCGTTCCAGAAGAAGCGCTTGGACGCGACATAGGCCTTAGCCGTCTCGATATCCGGTTTTTCGACGAAGCGGACAACTTTTTCGCCGTCTGTCTCGATATAGCCGAATGCCGTGTCCGGCCGGGTCGGGTTTATGCCCAGGGTTGCGATACGTCCTTGCTTCGCATGTTCGATTGCCCTGGCCATGACGCTTAGAAATGCCGGCACGTTCCCGATCATGTGATCGGCGGGAAAGATGCACAGAATGGCGTCGGGGCCTTGCGTTGCCTTGACGTGGATCGTGGCCGCTGCCACAGCGGCGGCAGTATCGCGCCCCTCTGGTTCAAGCAGAAAGGTGCGCGGCAGGATGACTGATTCCAGCTCGTCGAAATCGTCTTTCGTGAGGAAAAGGTGTTCCCTGGACGTCACGGTGACAAGCTCGACGACATCCGGGATCGAGGCAGCGCGCAACACAGTATGCTGTATGAGCGAATGTCCGTCCGCCACCTTGAGGAAGGGTTTGGGATGCGACTGCCGGGAGGCCGGCCATAGTCGCGAACCAGCTCCACCGCTGATGATGACCGGAACAACTTTCATCGAACGACCTCAGTGTCTGTGGACGCGGTTGCCCGCACCTTCTCCAGTGTCTGCGCTACGAGCGCTGTCGCCCTGTCGAAGTCCGCGGCCTCTGAATAACAGCGCAATTCCGGCGCATTTCCGGACGGCCGCAAGTGTATGATCTCGCCTGTATGCATCCGCGCCCTGATGCCATCGGTTTCATCGACGTCGGCAACAGTGCCAAACGGGGCTAGAAACTGCTGGAGCGAATCCAAGCTCGCCAGGTGGCGCAGCAGTTTGCGCGAGCTCTCCAGGGGAAAGTTCTCAAGTCGTTCGCTTGCGCAGGATGGGAGCTTCCACATCTCGCGTAAGCGAGACAAGGGAGTTTTTGTCGATGCCACAGTGCCGAGCACTGCCAGAATCGGGAGGAGCGCGTCCCGTGTCGGCAGTGCCGTCAGCGTCTTGTCATTCAGCTGGCAGTCCGATCCCAGGAGCACGCCGCCATTGGCCTCGAAGCCGACGACAATCTTGTCATCGTCGTATGCAGCTTCCATGCCCGCAATAACAAATGGCGATCCGACCTTTGTTCTTCTCACCTCCAAACCCAGGGCATTTGAAATGCCCGAATTGGAGGTCACCGGTGTCACGACAGTATCCGCAGTCACGAAAAGCGCCGTGGCGAGCCCGATCAGGTCCCCCCGAAACAGATCACCGTTCTCGTCAGCGACAAGGGGTCGGTCGGCATCGGCATCCGTGGACACAATGGCGTCAAGCTTGAATTCGTGGGCCCAACCCTTCAGCTTCGCAAGCGTGGCCGCATCCACGGCTTCGGTATCGACTGGCACGAAGGTTTCAGTTTTTCCGACGGGAACGACGTTGGCCCCGAACGATTGAAGAACCTCTACCAGCAACTCCGCTGCGACCGAACTGTGCTGATAGACACCGACCCTCATGCCCGAAAGAGAGCCCGGCTCCAATATGTCATTGGCGCGGTCTCGATAGGACGCGACCGCTTCGTCATGACAAACCGGCCACGTTCCGCGCGCGGGCGGCCATTGGTACACATTTGACCGTTCGGCGACATAGTTCGTGATCGCAGCCTCATCTGCTTTGTCGATCTCACCTTTCTGGCTGTAAAACTTGATGCCGTTGCGATCCGCGGGGATATGCGAGCCAGTTACCATGATGGCCGCGGCACAGTGTTTTTGGGCATATAGAGCGAGAGCCGGCGTAGGGAGGATGCCGCAATCCAAGGGCTGAAACCCGCTTGCGGCCAAGGCTGCCATGCAGTTGTCCGCAATTGTCTGACTGCTATCGCGTCGATCACGGCCAACGAAGACCTGGCCATTGGATTGGAATCCACTGGAAACCAAACGCTTAGCAAAAGCTTCAGTATAAAGGCCGGTTGGCTTTCCAACCAATTCCGAAGCCAAACCCCGAACACCGCTTGACCCGAATTTCATCATTCTGCTTTTGTTATTTTAAATTCAGGCCGCTACTTATTGAAGTCAGTTCACCTGTCAACAGCAAAAATGGCTTCGGAATCCGCGTCTTTTCTAATATGCCAAGGAAATATCTCGTTGCCAGCAGCATTTTCGACGGCGCCCAGCGTCTCTTCTAGGCTGTGGAGAAGCACTGGCAACGGCTTAGCGGGCGCTTCCGTATCGCCCGCCTGAAGGCCTCCGTCGAGCCCCACAGCAAGGCCGGCCTCATGATCGGTGAACGGCCATGAAAAGGCGGCTGCGCGGAAGGTCGTCAGCCGTCTCGCTTTGCGCCCATCACCCGCGGGCTGCCAGTACTCTTGGATCGTTAATGGCTGCTCCTTTGGCATCGGACGGGATGCCAAGAGAGTAGCCACCATTCGTCCGCTGCAAAAATGCGGCCACCGGCTCTATCCTGTGTTACCTTTTGCGGGCGGCGGGAAGCAGGCGCCGAGCAGAGGCTCGGCAACCGGCAGGCCCTGCCTGGTCAGCACCTCGCGATAGGCACGGGCGCGCTCTGACCGGCTTGGGTAACTCAAGGAGATTCGGTTGAAGGGGATTATACTTGCTGGAGACAGCGGAACCCGCCTTTATCCTATAACATTAGCGATATCTAAACAAATTCTACCGATACATGACAAGCCGATGATCTACTATCCGCTGAGCGTATTGATGCTCGCCGGAATTCGCGAGATTCTTATCATCTCGACGCCACGCGACTTGCCGATCTTTCGCGAGTTGCTGGGTGACGGTTCGGAGTTCGGGCTCGAATTGTCCTATGCCGAACAGCCGCGGCCCAACGGCCTTGCCGAAGCCTTCATCATCGGCCGCGACTTCATCGGCAAGGACAATGTTTCGATGATCCTCGGCGACAACATCTATTTCGGCGAGGGCCTGTCGCAGCTCTGCCGCACTGCCGCGCAGCGGGAAAGCGGCGCGTCGGTGTTCGCCTACCATGTCGAGAATCCGCAGCGCTATGGCGTGGTGTCGTTCGACAAGGTCAGCGGCACCGCTTTGACGATCGAGGAAAAGCCGGAGAAGCCGAAGTCCAACTGGGCGGTCACCGGCCTCTATTTCTACGACAACGAGGTCGTCGACATCGCTTCGACGATCAAGCCCTCGGCGCGCGGCGAGCTCGAGATCACGGCGGCCAACAACGTCTATCTCGAGCGCGGGCAGCTGCATGTGCATCAGCTCGGCCGCGGCTATGCCTGGCTCGACACCGGCACGCATGACAGCCTGCATGAGGCATCTTCCTTCGTGCGCACCATCGAGCACCGCCAGGGCATCAAGGTTGCCTGTCCTGAAGAAATCGCTTTCGAGCAGGGCTGGCTGACCGCCGACAAGGTGCTTGAGCGCGCCACGCGCCTGGGCAAGAATGAATACGCCGCCTATCTGCGCCGGCGTGTCACCGAGCTGACGGAGAACTAGAGTGGACGTCAGGCAGCTCGGTCTTGATGGCGTGCTCGAGATCGTGCCGAAGCGGCACGGCGATGCGCGCGGCTATTTCATCGAGACCTGGAATGCCGAGCGCTTTTTTGAAGCCGGCATCGATTTGCGTTTCGTCCAGGACAATCACTCCTATTCGGCGGCGGCAGGTGTCGTGCGGGGACTTCACTATCAGCTTCCTCCACGCGCGCAGGACAAGTTGCTGCGTGTGATCAGAGGCAAGATCCTCGACGTCGCGGTCGACATTCGCCGCAGCTCGAAAACCTTCGGAAAATGGGTCGCGCTCGAAATATCGGCCGAGAAAGGCAACCAGATCCTGGTGCCGAAGGGCTTCGCGCACGGCTTCGTCACGCTCGTGCCGGACACCGAGGTCCTGTATAAGGTCACCGACACCTATTCGCCGGCGCACGACCGATCGATCCGTTTCGACGACCCCGACATCGGCATCGATTGGCCATCGCCCGCCGGCGGCTTCGAGCTCTCGGCCAAGGACCTCAAGGCGCCGACGCTCGCCGCTGCCGAGGTGTTCGCATGACGCGCGACGATGTGAGGAGAGCGCCATGAATTTTCTGGTGACAGGCGGTGCCGGCTTCATCGGCTCGGCGGTGTGCCGTCATTTGTGCGCCAATCCGGCCTACCATGTGACCAATCTCGACAAACTCACCTATGCCGGCAATCTGGCCTCGCTGCGCACGATCGAGAATGCGCATAACTACAAATTTGCGCAGGCCGACATCTGTGACGAGCGGGCGGTCCTCGACATCCTCCACCGCGACGAGATCGACGTCGTCATGAATCTCGCCGCCGAAAGCCATGTCGACCGCTCGATCGACGGACCCGGCGCCTTCATCGAGACCAACATCGTCGGCACCTATCGGGTGCTGAATTCGGCGCTCGAATATTGGCGCGGCCTTGGCGAGGACAGGAAAGCCCGCTTCCGCTTCCATCATGTCTCGACCGACGAGGTGTTCGGCGATCTGCCCTTCGACAGCGGCATGTTTGTCGAGGAAACGCCTTACGCGCCGTCCTCGCCCTATTCCGCCTCGAAGGCGGCGTCCGACCACTTGGTGCGGGCATGGCACGAGACGTATGGCCTGCCGGTCGTGCTCTCCAACTGCTCGAACAATTACGGGCCCTATCACTTTCCCGAAAAGCTGATCCCGCTGGTGATCCTCAACGCGCTCGACGAAAAGCCGCTGCCGGTCTACGGCGCCGGCGCCAATGTGCGCGACTGGCTGTTCGTCGAGGATCATGCGCGCGCCCTGGAACTGGTCGCCACCAAGGGTCAGCCGGGCGAGAGCTACAATGTCGGCGGCAATTCCGAACGAACCAACTTGAGCGTCGTCGAGACGATCTGCGACCTTCTCGACGCCAGAAGGCCACGCGCCGGCGGCAAACGCTATCGCGACCTGATCAGCTTCGTCACCGATCGCCCGGGTCACGACCGCCGCTACGCCATCGACGCCTCCAAGATCGGCCGTGACCTCGGCTGGACGCCTGCCGAGAGTTTCGACAGCGGCCTGGCAAGAACGGTCGACTGGTTCCTCGACAACAAATGGTGGTGGGGCCCGATCCGCGAGCAGCGCTATGCCGGCGAGCGGCTCGGGCAAGTCCAGCCCCGCGGCCAGATTGAAGGCAGGAAGGGCGCGGCGTGAGGCTGGTTGTCACCGGACGCGACGGTCAGGTCGCCACCAGCCTGCTGGAGGCCGGGCAGAGGCGCGATGACGTTGAGGTCGTCGCGGTCGGTCGGCCGACGCTCGATCTCACGCAGCCCGACACGGTGTTCGATGCTCTCGCAGCAGTGCGGCCGGACATCGTGGTGTCGGCTGCCGCCTACACCGCGGTCGACCAGGCCGAGGACGAGCCCGATCTTGCTTTCGCGGTGAACGCCGTCGGCGCCGGCAAGGTCGCCGAGGCGGCCGCGAAGCTCGGCGTGCCCGTCATCCATCTGTCGACCGACTATGTCTTCGACGGTTCCAAGGACGGCGCCTATGTCGAGACCGACGCCACCGCGCCGCTTGGCGTCTACGGCGCCTCCAAGCTCGCCGGCGAACAGGCGGTGGCAGCGCTCAATCCGCACCACCTGATTCTGCGCACCGCCTGGGTCTACAGCCCGTTCGGCAGGAATTTCGTCAGGACCATGCTGAAGCTGGCCGGCGACCGCGACGAGATCGCTGTCGTCTCCGACCAATGGGGAAATCCGACCTCCGCATTTGATATTGCCGATGCGATCCTGCATGCGGCGGCGATGTTGTGCGACGACGAGGGCTTCGATGGCTATGGGATCTACCATCTCGCCGGAGCTGGCGACGTCAACTGGAGCGGCTTTGCCCGTCACATGCTCGACACGAGCGCACGGTACGGCGGCCCCACAGCGCGGGTGCGGGACATCGCGACCAGCGACTTTCCGACCAAGGCACGGCGCCCCCCCAATTCACGGCTGTCGATGGCAAAATTCGCCACGACTTTTGGCTGGAATGCGCTGGATTGGCCGAAATCGACGCAAAAGGTGGTTCTATATCTCCTTCGGCCTGCTTGATGATGCCGTTGCCAGGATCTGTCCATAAAAGGGGCGCGAATCGGCAAATTCGCGGATTCTTGATCACGAACAGAGGCGCAACCTCGCCTCGCAGGTGCACTCCTGCTTTTGATGCCCCCCGTTGCACCTGTCGTCCCAGCGGCTCGACTTTTTGCGAAAATCTCGCGAAAATATTAGCCGATGATCTCCCAATCCCTTAACCAAGCAGCTTGCGAAAAAAATATCTGGCGACGACCTCAACTCCACGCTATGCGATACAAAGCGGCGGGGCTGGGATTGGCACTCTAAACTGGTGATCGGTGACGGGTTTCCGTCGCTCTCGCACTACGTTAGTGTCCAAGTCCTTGTGCCTGGAGTTCAGTACTACCCAATGACATCCTATGTAGAAGCCGTATCGGGACTTCGGCCGAAGATGCGGCGCGCCATTATAATGATCCAGGACCTGGTCATGGTCTTGGTCGCGGTGGCGCTGAGTCTCGGGCTTTCGCAGTCGAGACTTTCATTCGACGCGCTCTCCTGGCCGGGCCTGGCGTGCTGGGTGAGCATTGTTCTTCTCAGCCATCTCTTGTTTCGCTATTGCGGCCTCTACAACACCGTTTGGCGTTTCGCCTCCACGCCGGACTTCTTCAACATCCTGAAGAGCTGCGCGATCCTGACCGTCACGCTCTATGTCGTCTCGCTGGCGGTCCGATGGTTTCAGCCGGTGACCGGCCTCAACGAGCGCCAGTTCATCGTCTTTTTCCTCGTCTCGTTCACCATCATTTCGGCGCCGCGGCTCTACTACCGCTTCCTGCGCGACGGGGCGAGCTGGCGAATCCTGAGCCGCAACGCAAACAATGTTGCGATCAAGCAGGCGCTGTTCGTCGGCAGGCTGGGCGAAGCCGACGTCATCATTAGGTTCACGCGCACGGCAGCGCCGGCCGAGTATTCCATCGCCGGCATCATGGCCATCGAGAACGGCGCGCCGCTGGGCACGCAGATCCAGGGCGTCCCGGTGGTGGCAGTGCGGCCCCACCTGGTCGAGGTGCTGGAAGAATATGCAAGAGGTACCAAAAGCCTCGACATGCTGATTTTCGGCAATGGCACCGAACGCGAGATCGAGGAGTATTCGGAGCTGGTCCGTGTCGCCCGTCACAGCGGCATCGCCGTCGTCCAGTTCTCCGGCGTCTCGGAGCTCGGGCAGGGCGGAAAGCTGGTTCTCGACGCTGTCGAGATGGAAACCATCCTGCGCCGCTCCACGGTTCCGTCGGACGTTGAGCGCATTGGCGACTTCGTCGGCGGCAAGCGCGTGCTGGTGACCGGCGGCGCCGGCTCCATCGGCCGCATCCTGGTCAAGCGGGCGCTGGAACTCGGCGCCGAGGCGGTTTTGGTTGCCGACATCTCGGAGTTCGGGATTTTCCAGCTCGACCAACAGGTCGACGAGAAAGATCATGCCCGGCTCAAGAGCCGCATCGTCGATGTCACCGACCGGCGCCAGATCACTCGCGTCGTCAGCGACTTCAAGCCCGACATCATCTTCCACGCCGCCGCGCTCAAACATGTGCCGCTGCTTGAGGAAAACTGGGAATCGGCGATCCAGACCAACATTTTGGGTACTCTCGTCTGCGCCGAGGTTGCCGCCAAATGTGGCGTGCCGCAGTTCCTGCTGATTTCCAGCGACAAGGCGGTCGATCCGACCTCGGTGCTCGGCATGACAAAGCGCGCCGCCGAGCAGATCGTCTCTTCGCTGCACGACACGCACGCCACCGAACCCAATGGCCGTCGCTCCGGCACCAAGTTCATCGCCGTGCGGTTCGGCAATGTCTTCGGCTCCAACGGTTCGGTCGCCACCATCTTCCAGGCGCAGATCGAGGCCGGCGGTCCGGTCACCATCACCGATCGCCGCATGACCCGCTACTTCATGACGGTGGCCGAAGCCGTCGACCTCGTCATCATGTCGGCGGCCGATGCCGAGCGGCGCCAGGGCAAGGACGATTACGCCATCTATATGCTCGACATGGGCAAGCCGGTGCCGATCCTCGAAGTCGCCGAAACCATGATCCGCATGGCCGGCAAAAGCCCCTACACCGACATTCCGATCCGTTTCACCGGGATCAGGCCGGGCGAGAAGCTTCACGAGGTGCTGCACGGCGGCAACGAGGAGATTGTCGCGCTCGATATCCCCAAGATCTTCGGCCTCAGAACCGATGTCGTGGGGTGGCCCAGGGTCCAGGCGGCGCTGACGTCGCTGCAGGCGGCCATGCGCGACCAGGACAAGGCCGCCGCGCTCGCCGTCATGGCCGGGCTCCATCAGGCGGAAGAGCCTCAAGCCGACGCACGCCGGGAAGCAGTTGTGAAAACAGTCGGACAAGCGGGTTAGAGCCTGTCGCGAGCGGCTGTGAATGGGCCGGCCACGATCCGCGGCCATTGGTGCGATACTGACAGCATGAGGCAAATCTGATCGGGGCCAACGTGTCGTGCTTGCCTTGTGCGAGCGGATGGCCGCGTACTACCCGACCGTCATTTTGCCTCCGGCTTTGGCCGGCATTGTTGTTTGAACCTGGGAGCATGCAAGGACGGCCATGAGGGGACCCAAGCGAGCTTTCGACCTCGTCGTGGCGGCGGTTCTCTTGCCGCTGACCTCGCCCGTCATTCTGCTTGCCATGCTGGCAATCAGGCTGTCGTCGCCTGGACCCGCATTGTTTTCGCAAATCCGGGTCGGACAAAATGGCGTGCCGTTTCGCTGCCATAAGCTGCGGACGATGGTTGCCGGAACGCCGTCTCTGCCCTCGCATCAGGCGCCGGCAAACTCCGTCACTTCCGTCGGCGCGGTGCTGCGAAAATTCAAGATCGACGAGCTGCCGCAGCTGTGGAATGTGCTTAAGGGCGAGATGAGCCTGGTCGGGCCGCGTCCTTGCCTGCCCACGCAAACGGAGCTGATCGAACGCCGCAGGCAATTGGGTGTGCTTGCGGCGCTTCCGGGCATTACCGGGCTGGCGCAGATGAAAGGCATCGACATGTCCGACCCGAAACTTTGCGCCGAGATCGATGCCGAATATCTCAGGATGGCCTCGATCGGTCTCGATGTCCGCATTCTCGTCGGTACGATCTTCTACCGCGGTTGAGCAACGCCGGATTTATAGCGGCGCGCAAGCTCGGTCAGTTGTTCGAGCGTGTCGGTCCGCGGCGCCCAGCCTTCGGAGACCAGCAAGGATGGATCGCAAATCTGTGTCGCTGTGATCGCTTCCCATGCTTTGCGTTTGCCCAATAAGGTCAACACTGCCCGCATCAGGCCGGCAGGCACTCTAGACAGCCGCAATGAGTAGCCAAAACCGTTCCGGAACGCCCCGATGATTGCCGAGACCGGGAGAGGAGGGAGATCGCAGGCGACATAGACGGGGCGAAGCGGCTGCTGACGGCTCAACAGATACACCGCGGTCCGCGCCGCCGCCTCGCATGACATCAGCGATCGTACGCCGCGGAAGGCCGCCGCCGGCAGCGACAAGGCCATAGGCATGCCGCCCAGGCGCATCAGCGTCGCCAGGTTTCCCTTCATGCCTTCGCCATAGATCGACGGCAGGCGCAGCGCGGTGGCATCGGTAGGTCTGGACGCATAGGCTTCCAGCGTCCTGATCTCGCCTTCGCGTTTCGAGCGGCCATAGGCGCATTGCGGGGCTGGCGGCGTCGCCTCGCTGATCGTTCCGCTGAAGCCGGGACCGGCCACCGCCCGGATCGAAGACAGATAGATGAAGCGCCCGCTGGCCTGCGCGGCGGCCGCGCGCGCCAACTGGGCGGTCAGTGTCGCATTGGCGGCCAGGAAGTCGGCCTCGCTCGCCTTGCGGTCATTGTTGAGAGCCGCACAGTGGACGACATGGGTGATATCTCGCATCAGCGCCTGGAATGCCTGGGCCGGCGCGTCGAAGTCCGGCAACAGCATGGCATCGCTCGCGGCATCAAGCTGTTCCGGGTGACGCGACGCCATGCGCACCTCGAACCCTGCTTCGCCAAGCTGGTTGACGACCTGCCTGCCGATGAGGCCCGTCGCGCCTGTGACCAGCACTTTCACGGCTGGCTTGCCTGCGGCATCGAGGCCGGTTCGGGCAACGCCTGTTGGCGGCCCGAAGCAAGATAGGTCCCGGATACCAGGAACACCATCAGTGTCGAATCGAGGATGTCGTGGCCGATCAGGATGCCGGTCAGGCCGGCGATCAGATAGGTGATCACGGTAGCGACGATCATCGTGGCACCGAACCGCTCGATGGTGTCGGTGCTGGTGCGCAGAACGATTGCTGCGTTTCTGGCGGCAACGACGAACACCGCCGCAAGCGTGATGGCGCCGATGAGCCCGGCCTCCACCAATGCAGTCAGAAAGCCGTTGTGGAAATGGCTGAAGCCCGTGTATGGCATGTTGAACTGATTGTTGAATCCATCCTTTATCAGCTCGCGGCTTGCAGCAATGCCGTGACCGAAAATCGGCATGTCGTGGAAAGCGCCGAGGCCGATCTGCCAAAGCGCTGCGCGGAAGCCGAGCGCCGTGGCATGGTCACCTTTCGTGGCCAGCGCATCCCAGTCGCTGAACAGGAAAGCTGCGCGCTCGTAAATGATCGGGAATCCGATGGCGGCGACAACCACGCCGATCGCGCCAGCAATCAGCAGCAGACGAATGGCGTTTCGGCTGGTGAGCCTGCGCCGGTTGATCAGCAGGACGGCGATGCCGGCCACCGGCAGTGCCAGCCATATGATCCGCGACCCCGAGTAGAGGATGGCGACCGCCCCGGCCAGCGCTGCGCAGGCAAGCAGGACCTTGTTCTTTTCGACGTTTGAAAGGGCGCCCGCCAGACACATCAGAACACTGAGGCAGGTGACCGTTGCAAACACGATCGCATTGCCCGCGCCGCCTTCGGCCCGCATGCCCAACCAGTAATATTGCACGATCGCCAGCAGCAGGGCGCCAAAACATGCGGCAGCGCTCGCCAGCACGACGATGCGCGCCAGCGTGGTTTTCTCGGTGATGCTCCAGGTTGCGTATGAGACGGGGAAAAACAGGAAGGTGATCAGCCCTGCCAGATGAGGCGCATCCTTGGCGATCGAATTGTTGACGATAGAGGCGAGCACGAAGGCTGCACAATAGGCATAGATGGCCACCGTCATCGCGACCATTGGCCGGTCGGTGTTGAAACGCCGTCTTTTCAGGGCAAGCAGAAACACCGACCACAGGCCGCCGCCATTGAACACAAAGCTGACCGCCGACCCCAGCACAGGCGGGCAAAAGAAGCAGAGAATGGAGAAGGTGATGTTGATCCGTGACGGCGAGAGGTGCTGCTTGATGGTGGAAATCGGGGTCAATGCTCTGGTTCACAATGCGCTGGGGTCGCTTGGCGACGGACGGTGTTTGGTGGCGACTTTTTTGCAGCATCCCGCCCGGCGCGGGTTCAGGAGCCGGTATAGCGGCTGGGCCCGGTTTTCGATAGTGCGGCGAGGATCTTGCAACCATCGAAATCCGTGGCATGGCCGCATCGCATAGCGACAGCATCCACCGGCCCGACCGTTTTCCCGAGGGTTCCGCCAAGATTTTTCACGGCCTTTGGGGGCTATCAACCTGCCGGGCAGAAATTTCCGGATTCCGGGCTTTTCATGGAAAATTCGTTCCTTATCGGCTTGGCCGCCGGCCTTTCCAGCGTTGTTATATCAGGTGGCGATCTGCTAGAACGCCGGCACGAACCGATAGTGTCCAGCAGTGAAGCTTGAACCGGGCGGCTGAAAAAGACGCCCGATCCATCTGATGCAATGTCTGGATGGCACGAGAGAACGCTCACAGTCCATGAACATCGCGCTTACGCATTTGCAGCGGCTCGAGGCCGAATCCATCCACATCTTCCGTGAGGTTGCTGCCTCCTTCTCCAAGCCGGTGATGCTCTATTCCGTCGGCAAGGATTCCTCCGTGCTGATGCATCTGGCGATGAAGGCCTTCTATCCGGCCAAGCCGCCTTTCCCCTTCCTGCATGTCGACACCACCTGGAAGTTCCGCGAGATGATCGCCTTTCGCGATCAGATGGCGCAGAAGCTCGGCTTCGACCTGCTCGTCCACGTCAATGAAGACGGTGTGCGCGACGGCATCAATCCCTTCGACCACGGCTCCAACACCCACACCCATGTGATGAAGACCGTGGCGTTGCGGCAGGCGCTCGACAAATACGGTTTCGACGCCGCCTTCGGCGGAGCCCGGCGCGACGAGGAGAAGTCGCGCGCCAAGGAGCGCATCTTTTCCTTCCGCAACGCTCAGCATGTCTGGGACCCGAAGAACCAGCGGCCGGAAATGTGGAAGATCTTCAACACTCGCATCGCGCCGGGCGAATCGATCCGCGTCTTTCCGCTGTCGAACTGGACCGAACTCGACATCTGGCAGTACATTCTGCAGGAGAACATTCCGATCGTGCCGCTCTATTTCGCCAAGGAGCGGCCGGTGGTCGAACGCGACGGCATGCTGATCCTCAAGGACGATGACCGCATGGCGCTGCGACCCGGCGAGACGGTTGAGAACCGGCTGGTGCGCTTCCGCACGCTCGGCTGCTATCCGCTGACCGGCGCTATCGAATCCGACGCCGACACGCTGGAAGCCATTGTCGGCGAGATGCTGACGGCGCGCACCTCCGAGCGCCAGGGCCGCCTCATCGATCGCGATGAAGCCGGCTCGATGGAAAAGAAGAAGCGCGAGGGGTATTTCTGAGTATGCGCCACATCCTGGCCAAGAGCCTCGCCCCCACCGATGGCATCCGCGAATATATGGCGACACAGGAGAAGAAGTCGCTGCTGCGCTTCCTCACCTGCGGCTCGGTCGACGACGGCAAGTCGACGCTGATCGGCCGCCTTCTGTCCGACACCAAGCAGATCTTCGAGGATCAACTCGCAGCACTTGAGCGCGATTCCCGCAAGCACGGCACCACCGGCGACGACATCGACTTCGCGCTTCTGGTCGACGGCCTCGAGGCCGAGCGCGAGCAAGGCATCACCATCGACGTCGCCTACCGCTTCTTCGCCACGCCCAAGCGCAAGTTCATCGTCGCCGACACGCCCGGCCACGAACAATACACCCGCAACATGGCGACCGGCGCCTCGACCGCGGATCTCGCCATCGTGTTGATCGATGCGCGCCAGGGCGTGCTGCGCCAGACCCGGCGCCACTCGATCATAGCCTCGCTGCTCGGCATCCGCCACATCGTGCTGGCCGTCAACAAGATCGACCTCGTCGCTTTCGACCAGGCCGTGTTCGACCGCATCGTCGAGGATTACCGGCAGTTCTCGCATGAGCTCGGCTTCCAGACGATCGTGCCGATCCCGATGTCGGCCCGCTATGGTGACAACGTCACCAGCCGCTCGGACAAGACGGCGTGGTATTCCGGCCCGTCGCTGATCGAGCATCTCGAGGCCGTGTCGGTCGACGAAGCCGCGGTCGGATTGCCGTTCCGGTTCCCGGTGCAGTATGTCAACCGGCCCAATCTCGACTTCCGCGGCTTTGCCGGCACCATCGCGTCCGGCCAGGTCGCGCCGGGCGACGAGGTGATCGTCGCAAAATCCGGCAAGGCCTCGCGGGTCAAGCGCATCGTCGCGCACGGCGGCGATCTCGCCCAGGCCGTCGCCGGCCAGGCCATTACCCTTGTGCTCGACGACGAGGTCGAGGTCTCCAGAGGCAACTTGCTGGTGTCACCCGCGGCACGGCCGCAGGTCGCCGACCAGTTCGCCGCCAACATCGTCTGGTTCGATGAGGCAGCGCTGTTGCCGGGCCGCTCCTACATTCTACGCACCGAGACCGACCAGACCAGCGCTACCGTCACCGACCTGAAATACCGCGTCAACGTCAACGACTTCGCCCGTGAGGCGGCGAAGTCACTCGACATGAACGAAGTCGGCATCTGCAATATCTCGACCCGCGCGCCGATCGCCTTCGACACCTTCGCCGACAACCGCACCACCGGCGCTTTCATCCTGATCGACCGCATCACCAACGCCACCGTTGGCGCCGGCATGATCCTGCATACGTTGCGCCGCGCCGAAAACATCCACTGGCAGTCGCTCGATGTCGGCAAGCGCGGCCGCTCCGACCTGAAAGGCCAGCGCCCTGCCGTGTTCTGGTTCACCGGGCTTTCCGGCTCGGGCAAGTCGACCATCGCCAATTTGCTCGAGAAGAAACTGTTCGCCTCGGGACGCCACACCTACATTCTCGACGGCGACAATGTCCGCCACGGCCTCAACCGTGATCTCGGCTTCACCGATGCCGACCGCGTCGAAAACATCCGCCGCGTCGCCGAAGTGGCCAAGCTGATGGCCGATGCCGGGCTGATCGTCATCGTCTCCTTCATCTCGCCCTTCAGCGCCGAGCGCCGCATGGCGCGCGAGCTGATGGCCGACGGCGAATTCGTCGAGGTGTTCGTCGATACGCCGTTCGAGGAATGCGCCCGGCGCGACCCGAAGGGCCTTTACGCGCGGGCGCTGAATGGCGAGATCAAGAACTTCACCGGCGTCGATTCACCGTATGAAGCCCCGGAAAAACCGGAAATCCATCTTAAGACACTCGGCAAGACGGCCGAGGAGATGGTAGAGGCTCTGGAACACTGGCTGAACGAGCGCGACATTGCTGAAGACCAATACGAAGCCGGCGGCGGCATCTGACGACGAGGTGATGCTGGCCGTATTCGAGCGCCTGGCGCTCGATGCAGGACGCGAGGTGATGCGGGTCTTCAAGGCCGGCTGCGCGGTCGACAGCAAAGCCGACTTCTCGCCGGTAACGGAAGCCGACCGCGAGAGCGAGACGATCATCCTTGCCGGCCTGCGTGCGGCTTATCCCGACATTCCCTGCGTGGCCGAGGAAGAGGTCGCCGCCGGCATTGTACCGCCTGATCTCGATGGCGCCTTCTTCCTGATCGATCCGCTCGACGGCACCAAGGAATTCGTCAACCGCACGACCGATTTCACCGTCAACATTGCGCTCATCCGCGACGGGGTGCCGGAAGTCGGCGTCGTCTTCGCGCCCTGTAGCGGGCGGTTGTTCTCCGGACGGCCGGGCAGGGCCGAAGCAATCGAGGTCGATGGCGACTTCCGGATCGTCGGCCGGCGACGGATTTCGGTCAGGACGGCGGTGACGCCGCTCGCCGTCGTGGCCAGCCGCTCGCACAACACACCGGAGACCGAAGCGTTCATCAGGGACCTCGGCGCCGCCGAGATCGTCTCGGTCGGCTCATCGCTGAAATTCTGCCTGCTCGCCGCCGCCGAAGCCGACATCTATCCGCGCTTCGGCCGCACCATGGAATGGGACACCGCGGCCGGCGACGCCGTGCTGCGCGCCGCCGGCGGCATGACACGGACGTTGGACGGCAAGCCGCTCAACTATGGCAAGCGCGAGCAGAGCGACGACGCGGATTTCGCCAACCCGCATTTTATTGCCAGCGGGAAGGCAGCGGACGCAAACGCGTAATCTCCCCCCTTGAGGGGGAGATGGCCGGCAGGCCAGGGGGACGCCGCGCGTGGAGCGCCAACCTCTTCTGTAGTAAGGAGGCCGAGCCCGGTCGAACCGACCCCCTCTGTCGCCTTCGGCGACATCTCCCCCTCAAGGGGGGAGATCATCTAGTCCTACGCCGCCGCTACATGCGCCGAGTTCGACCCAATATAATTGCGGATCGTCTCGATGATGCGGTCCTGGTCGGCTTCGCTGAGATAGGGGTGCATCGGCAGGCACAGGATACGCTTCGGCAGGTCCTCCGACACGGCGAGGCCGGTCGGCGTGCGCGGATAATTCTTGTAGGCTATCTGCTGGTGCAGCGGCTTCACATAATAAATCACCGACGGGATGCCCTTTTCGCCGAGATGCGCCCGCAAGCCGTCGCGCTTCGGCGTCTCGATGGCATATTGCGCCCAGGCCGAGCGGCCGCCACCCAGATTGCGTGACGCCTTGACGATGTCGCCGAGACCTTCGGCATAGCGCTTGGCCACAACCTGGCGGGCGACCATCTCGTCTTCGAGGATGGCAAGCTTCTCGATCAGGATCGCCGCCTGGATCGTGTCGAGGCGTGAATTGATGCCGACGCGAACATTGTCGTACTGCGTTTCGCCCTTGCCGTGGAAGGCAAACGATCTGAGCTGGTCGGCCAGCGCATCGTCATTGGTGAACATCGCGCCGCCATCGCCATAGCAGCCGAGCGGCTTTGCCGGATAAAAGCTGGTCGAGCCGACATGGCCGAAGGCACCGCACATCTTGCCATCGGCTGAGCCGCCGATCGACTGCGCCGCATCTTCGATCACCAGCAGCCCTTCGCGCTTGGCAATCGCCATGATCGCCTCGTAGTCGGCGGCAAGCCCAAACAGGTCGACCGGAATGATCGCCTTCGGCTTCAGCCGGCCTTCCTTCTTGATCATCGTGATCGCCGCCTCGAGGCTGGCGATGTCGATGTTGTAGGTCTCGGCGTCGACATCGACGAACACCGGTTCGGCCTTGGCCAACGCCACCACTTCCGCCGTCGCGGCGAAGGTGAAGCTCGGCACGAACACCGCGTCGCCCGGGCCGATGCCGGCGGCAAACAGCGGCAGCAGCAGCGCGTCGGTGCCGTTGGCGCAGGCCACGACATGCTTGGTGCCGACATAGGCAGCGAGCTTGTTTTCGAATTCGGTGACCTGCGGCCCGAGGATATAGCGGCCTTCCTCGACGACATTGTCGATCGCGGCCTTCAGCCGGTCGCGGATACGTTCGCGCTGCGCGCCAAGATCGATGAACTGCATGTCGGCCTCAAAACGGTAATGCGCGCGGTCCGGGGGACAACGATACGCGCAGAAACAACAACTTAACCGGCCCGCTGGTACCAGAGTTGGGCCGGTCGAGAAAGCCGGACCGGCCAGGCGGCCGGCAGCCGAGGTGTCGCAGCCCGTTACCTCAGGTTTTTGCCGCGCTGCAGCAAGATGCCGGAAATCCGGGCTTTCCAGGACGTGACGGGGCTAATTCATCGCGTCTTTCCGGCTCGCGGAAACATAAAGTGATCGGCTCTCATGGGCGGCTGGCGGCCGGATGAAGCATGGATCAGGCGATTTCATGCCGCCAGGGCGGATTGGCGCCGGCTCGTGACACCGTCACCGCCGCCGCCTTGGAACCGAGCGTCAGCGCCTGGCGGATGGCGTCCTCGGAAAGGCCGCCCATCTCAGCCTTGGTGAGCAGGCCTTGCTCGTGCAGCGAGGCCAGAATGCCGGCATTGAAAGTGTCGCCGGCGCCAACCGTGTCGACCACCTCCACCTTCTGCGGCATCACGGTGACCTTGTGCTCGCGGCTGTAGCCGACGGCGCCTTCGCTGCCGTGGGTGACGACGATCAGCTTCGGCCCCCGGTCCAGCCAGTTGCGGATGACATCTTCATGCGAGCCGGCCTCACCGAACCAGTGCAAATCCTCATCCGACAGTTTCACGATGTCGGCCATTGCCATCATCGAGCGGATGCGGCGGAGATGCCTGGCCTTGTCGGGGATGAAGTTCGGCCGGATGTTGGGATCGAGCATCATGACGCGGCGCTGGTGCTCGCGCTTCATGAATTCCTCGTAGGCAGCACCCGCCGGGTCTGAGATCAGGCTGATGGCGCCAAACAGCATGGCTTCGATCTCGGCGCCGAGTTCCGGCAGATCCTCTGTCGTCAGCATGCGCCCGGCGGTGTTCTCGTCGTAGAAAGTGTAGGTCGCCTGGCCGTTGGTGAGCCGCACGAAGGCCAGCGTGGTGGGGCGAGGGGAGGTGTGCGCATAGGTGGAGCTGACCTTGCTTGCCCCCAGCGCCTCGCGGAACTGGCTGCCGAACAGATCCGACGACAGGCCGGAAAAGAAGCCGGCCGGGGCGCCGAGGCGGCCAAGCGCGATCGCCGTGTTGAACACCGCGCCGCCGACATAGGGGGCAAAGGCCGGCTCACCCAGCGTCGTGGTGCGCGGCAGCATGTCGATCAGGGCTTCGCCGCAGCAGAGGATCATGTCTCAGGACTTTCCGGCGGATAGATCACGCCTTTGCGGATGATGATGTTGGCGTAGAGCCTGGGCTCACCGGTCGCGACGATCGCATACGCCGACCGGACGCGTGCATAGAAGTCAGCGCCGGCCAGCGCAACCACCTTGCGGCCCGGAGCACGCTTGGTGCAGATCGCCTCGATCTCGCGGTGGACCGGATCGGCAACGGAGGGATCGCCTTTGACCGAGGCGCGAAAAAGCGCTTCCGGCACGAAGTCGTCCACGGGCAGCACGCTCAATATGGCGTCGAGCACCGGTATCAGGTGATGACCGTCGGCTCGCACCAGCCGGTTTGCCTGTTCTTCCGCCGGGTAGTTGCCGTCGACGAGCGCAATTTCGTCGCCATGGCCCATGGCGCGCAATGTCGCCAGAAGCTCCGGACCGAGCAGCGACGGAATACCGATCAGCATTCAGGTGCTCCTGGAAATCGTGGTCGAACCGATGAGGAAGCGTTCGGACAGCGGCAGGCTGGCGCCACCCAGCGCGCGGGCATGGATGCCGACGGTGCCTTCGCGCACGTCCGGCAGCTTCAGGCCTTCACCGTCGATCGTGCCGATCGTCTGCCTGACGGCATCGACGAGGCGACGCCGTACTGCGAGCGGCATCCAACCATCGATCACCGCGGCCTCGAAATCGATCACCGAGGACGCTGCGACAATGGCGTAGGCAAGCGCTTGCGAGGCGCTGGCGATCCAGTCGTCCAAATCGGCGCCGATGTCGCCCCATTCCTGCGGTGAGGTCCAGAGATAGGAGCCGTCGATGCCGCGCGCGCTGAGCGCCTTTTCCAGTATGGCGATCGAGGCGACGTCGATGAGCTGTGTCGGCTTGCCGTCCGGCCCCGGAACCGGCATCGAGCCCAGCGCCCCGGCATTGCCGGTCGGTCCGCCAAAAAGCCGGCCGTTGAGCACGATGCCGCCGCCGGCAAAGGCGCCGATGTAGAAATAGACGAAGTCGCGCACGCCGCCGGTCTGGCCGAACACCAGTTCGGCGCCGCAGGCTGATGTGGCGTCGTTCTGCAGGTAGACCGGGAATTCGCATTGCGACTGGATGTCGGCGCGGATGTCGCGATGGCGCCATTCGTCCATGATGTCGCGTGGCGCACCCGCCGTATCGGCCCAGTTCCACAGTTCGAACGGCATGGCGATGCCGAGCCCGGCAATGCGCTTGTCCTGCGCCGGTGTCAGTTCGGCCCGCATCGTCTTCATGCCCGATGTAACGAACTCCACCGTCTCGCGTGGCGCTGGATAGCGGTAGGAGTGCTGAAGCATCGAGCGCACATGCCCAAGGAAATCGATCAGCACCAGTTCGGCGCTGCGGCGGCCGATTTTGAGGCCGATGAAGAATGCGCCTTCGGGGTTCAGCGCCATCGGGATGGAAGGCTGGCCGATCTTGCCGCGCAACGGCGCCTGGCGCACCAGCAGGCTGTCTTCCTCCAGTTCGCGCATGATGACCGACACGGTCTGCGCCGAAAGCCCGGTCATGCGCGCAATGTCTGATTTGGCCAGGCTGCTATGCTGGCGCACCAGTGACAGCACCAACCGCTCATTGTGGTCGCGCATGCCGCTCTGGTTGGTGCCACGGTGGAGACGGCTGGCGGCCGCCTCGGGCGAACCGTGCCTCGCAATGCCGGTCTCCACCCTTGTTCCTTCCCTTGGTTTATTCTCACTGCTTTTACGGGCAGAATGAGTGAACCGTGCAATGCTGTCAATAATAAATAAGAGTGATTTAATTATTGACAGACGCCTCCTGCTGGTGTCATTTGAGGGCGCGTCCACACTGGGAGAAACTTCAGTGGGCGCTGTTCAGGCGCCGGTTGGCCGGCGCCGAAGGTGGTTCACTGGGAGGAAGTCATGGGTAAATGGAATATCATGAAGGCGGCCATCTCTGGCCTTGCCTTTTACAGCGCGATGGCCACGGCCTCGCATGCAGCCGATATTGTCGGCCTGATCACCAAGACGGAAGGGAATCCGTTCTTCGTCAAGATGCGCGAGGGCGCGCAGGCCAAGGCGACGGAACTAGGCCTTGATTTGCAGACTTTCGCCGGCAAGTTTGACGGCGACAATGACAGTCAGGTGGCTGCCATCGAGAATCTGATCTCGGCCGGCGCCAAGGGCTTCGCCATTGTGCCGAGCGACTCCAGCGCCATCGTGCCGACCATCAAGAAGGCGCGTGACGCCGGCCTGCTGGTCATCGTGCTCGACACCCCGCTCGATCCGATCGACGCCGCCGACGCGACCTTCGCCACCGACAATTTCAAGGCCGGCGAACTGATCGGCCAATGGGCCAAGGGCACGCTGGGCGACAAGGCTGCGAGCGCCAAGATCGCATTCCTCGACCTCGCCACCAACCAGCCGACGGTCGACTATCTGCGCGATCAGGGCTTCATGCAGGGCTTCGGCATCGACATCAAGGATGGCAAGAAATACGGCGACGAGGACGACGCACGCATCTGCGGCCATGAAATGACCGGCGGCGCCGAGGATGGCGGACGCACGGCGATGGAAACGCTGCTGCAGAAATGCCCCGACGTGAACATCATGTACACGATCAACGAGCCGGCGGCTGCCGGTGGCTACCAGGCGCTCAAGGCGGCTGGCAAGGATGACGGCTCGGTGCTGGTGGTGTCGATCGACGGCGGCTGCCCGGGCGTCAAGAACGTCGAGGCCGGCGTCATCGGCGCAACCTCGCAGCAATATCCGCTGAAGATGGCGGCCATGGCGATGGAAGCGATCGAGAAGTTCGCCAAGACCGGCGAGAAGCCGAAGCCGACCCCCGGCAAGGAGTTCTTCGACACCGGTGCGACGCTGATCACGGACAAGCCGGTCACTGGCGTCGAATCGATCGACACCAAGAAGGGCCTGGAGCTGTGCTGGGGCTGATGCCTTCCTAAGACCCTCCAGAAGGGTTTAAACTGCAATGGAAAGGGCGGCCTTAGCCGCTCTTTCCCGAAAACACGGGATCCTTGGGAGGGGACGACAGATGAGCGACGACAGAACCGGTTCGGCCACCGCCGAACGCGGCCTCCAGGGCAGCGACCAGTCGGTGGCGAGTTTCGACGACGACCGGCAATCGCCGCTGAAAAGCGTGCAGCGCTTCCTGCACGAATTTCCGACAGCAATCCCGTTCATCGTCCTGCTCATCGGCGTCCTGATCTTCTCGGTCGCCGCCGGCGGCCGGTTCTTTGCGCCGTTCAACCTTTCGCTCGTGCTGCAGCAGGTCACCATCATCGCCTTTCTGGGCATCGCCCAGACCCTGGTGATCCTGACTGCCGGCATCGACCTTTCGGTCGGCGCGATGATGGTCTTGTCATCGATCGTCATGGGCCGGTTGACCGTCACCTACGGCGTTCCGGTTGAACTCTCCTTCTTCCTGGGCCTGATGACGGGTCTGGTTTGCGGTCTGATCAATGGCGTGCTCATCGCGGTGGTGAAATTGCCGCCCTTCATCGTCACGCTCGGTTCCTGGAGCGTCTATGGCTCGATGGTCACCTACGTTTCGCACTCGGAAACCGTGCGGGCGCAGGACATCGAGGCGGTGGGGCCGCTGCTGCAGTGGCTCGGCCACACGATCCGGCTGGGCGGCGGCGCCGTTCTGACCTACGGCACGATCGGCATGATCCTGACCGCAGTCATCATTTGGTACATGCTCAACCGCACGGCCTTCGGCCGCCACGTCTACGCCACCGGCGACGATGACGAGGCCGCCCGCCTTGCAGGCATCAACACGCGCGGCGTCTATATCGCCGTCTACACCATTGCCGGCCTGATCTGCGCCATCGCGGCCTGGGCGCTCATCGGCCGCATCGGTGCGGCAAGCCCGCTCGGCAGCCAGACCGCCAATCTCGACGCCATCACCGCGGTGGTGATCGGTGGCACGTCGCTGTTCGGCGGCCGCGGTTCGATCCTCGGCACGCTGTTCGGCGCGCTGATCGTCGGCGTGTTTCGCAACGGCCTAGCGCTGGCCGGCGTCGACTCGCTCTGGCAGGAGTTCACCGTCGGCATCCTCATCATTCTCGCCGTCACCATCGACCAGTGGATCAGGAAGATATCGGCATGAGCCCGCAGCCCATTCTCCAAGCAAAAGGCCTCAACAAGCGTTACGGCAGGGTGGTGGCGCTCGACAATGCCGATTTCGACCTGATGCCGGGCGAGATCCTCGCCGTCATCGGCGACAACGGCGCCGGCAAGTCGACGCTGGTCAAGGCGCTGTGCGGCGCCGTCATCCCGGATTCCGGCACCATCGAGCTCAACGGCAAAGTGGTCCATTTCCGCTCGCCGATCGAGGCGCGCCTCGCCGGCATCGAGACGGTCTACCAGAACTTGGCGCTGTCGCCGGCATTGTCGATTGCCGACAACATGTTTCTTGGTCGCGAGTTGCGCAAACCGGGCTTTGTCGGGCAGTGGCTGCGCAGGCTCGACCGTTCGGCGATGCAGCGGATCGCCCGCGAAAAGCTTTCGGAACTCGGGCTGATGACCATCCAGAACATCAACCAGTCGGTCGAGACGCTGTCGGGTGGCCAGCGCCAGGGCGTGGCGGTGGCGCGTGCTGCTGCCTTCGGCAGCCGGGTGGTGATCATGGATGAGCCGACCGCCGCACTCGGCGTCAAGGAGAGCCGCCGCGTGCTGGAACTGATGCTCGACGTCAAGAACCGCGGCCTGCCGATCGTACTTATCTCGCACAACATGCCGCATGTCTTCGAAGTCGCCGACCGCATCCATATCCACAGGCTCGGCCGTCGCCTCGCCCTCATCGATCCCAAGCAATATACGATGTCGGATGCCGTGGCTTTCATGACTGGAGCCAAGGTTCCGCCGGAGGCGGCGCTCGCGGCCTGATCCGCTCGACGGATAAATTGCCGCAGGGGCAACCGGCGGCATATCGATCTAAATCGATTGAATGTATGTTGCAATGCACTAGGAGGGGCTGGGACTGACAGCGAAAGCCGGTATGATCGCAGCACGATCACGAGAGGCAGTATGACGCGAACAATGACAGCCAAAGCCCCTGTTCTCGAAATTCCCGATCCCAAGACGCTCGCCGACGAGGTGCTGTCGGCACTCAAATACCGGGTCGGCAAGGGCACCTCCGTCGCCACCCAATATGACTGGCTGACAGCCTCGATCAAGGTCGTGCGCGACCGCATCGTCGATCACTGGATGCAGGCGACGCAGGAGGCCTACGCCCAGCAGGAAAAGCGCGTCTACTATCTGTCGCTCGAATTCCTCATCGGCCGGCTGATGCGCGATGCCTTCTCCAATCTCGGCCTGATGGACAATATGCGCGAAGCGCTGAAGTCGCTCGGCGTCGACCTCGACCTCATCGCCGGGCTCGAGCCGGACGCCGCGCTCGGCAATGGCGGTCTCGGCCGGCTCGCCGCCTGCTTCATGGAAAGCATGGCGACTGTCGACATTCCCGCCCATGGCTACGGCATTCGCTACGCCAACGGCATGTTCCGCCAGGAAATCCATGACGGCTGGCAGGTCGAACTGCCCGAAACTTGGCTCGACCACGGCAACCCCTGGGAGTTCGAACGCCGCGAGCGCGCCTTCGAGGTCGGCTTCGGCGGTTCGGTGGAATCGATCACCTCCAAGGACGGAAGGCTCGAACGCCACGTCTGGAAGCCGACCGAGCATGTCCAGGCCGTCGCCTACGACACGCCGGTGGTCGGCTGGCGCGCCAACCGGGTCAACACGCTGCGGCTGTGGTCCGGCATGCCGATCGATCCGATCCTGCTCGACAAGTTCAACGCCGGCGACCACATCGGCGCACTTGCCGAAAGCAACAAGGCTGATGCGCTGTCGCGCGTGCTTTACCCCGCCGATTCCCACAAGGCAGGGCAGGAACTCAGGCTCCGCCAAGAGTATTTCTTCTCCACCGCCTCGCTGCAAGACATCGTCCAGCGCCATCTCAGCCAGTATGGCGATCTTGTCTCGCTGCCCGACAAGGCGGCGATCCATCTCAACGACACCCATCCGGCGATTGCCGTGGCGGAGCTGATGCGCCTGCTGATGGACGTCCACGGCATGGATTTCGACCAGGCCTGGGACATCACCAAGCGCACCTTCGGCTACACCAACCACACGCTGCTGCCCGAGGCGCTGGAAAGCTGGCCGGTGCCGCTGTTCGAGCGGCTTTTGCCGCGCCACATGCAGATCGTCTACGCCATCAATGCGCAGGTGCTGCTCGAAGCGCGCGCCACCAACCAGTTCTCGGGCGAGCAGATCAGCCGCATCTCGCTGATCCAGGAAAATGGCGACCGCCGCGTGCGCATGGGCAACCTCGCCTTTGTCGGCTCGCACTCGATAAACGGCGTGTCGGCGCTGCATACCGAGCTGATGAAGGAGACGGTGTTTGCCGATCTCCACAAGCTCTATCCCGATCGCATCAACAACAAGACCAACGGCATCACGCCGCGGCGCTGGCTGATCCAGTGCAATCCAGGCCTCACCGCGCTTACCCGCAAGGCGATCGGTGACCGCTTCCTCGACAATATCGAGGCCATCAAGGGGCTCGATGCCTTTGCCGACGACGCCGCTTTCCGCGACAAGTTCGCCGCCGTCAAGCGCTCCAACAAGGTCAAGCTCGCAAATCTCGTCGCCGACCGGCTTGGCATCAAGCTCGATCCGTCGGCGCTGTTCGACATCCAGGTCAAGCGCATCCACGAATACAAGCGTCAGCTGCTCAACATCCTGGAGGCCATCGCCCTCTACGATCAGATCCGCTCGCATCCCGAGAAAGACTGGATGCCGCGCGTGAAATTCTTCGGCGGCAAGGCGGCCCCGAGCTATCACAACGCCAAGCTGATCATCAAACTCGCCAACGACGTCGCCAAGGTTATCAACAGCGACCCGTCGGTGCGCGGCCTGCTGAAAGTGGTTTTCGTGCCGAACTACAATGTCAGCCTGGCCGAAGTGCTGATGCCGGCCGCCGACCTCTCAGAACAGATCTCGACCGCCGGCATGGAAGCGTCGGGCACCGGCAATATGAAGTTCGCGCTCAACGGCGCCTTGACCATTGGCACGCTCGACGGTGCCAATGTCGAGATCAAGGAGTGCGTCGGCGACGACAACATCTTCATCTTCGGCCTGACCACGGCCGAAGTCGCCGAGCGGCGCAACAATGGCTACAACCCGCGCGCCGTGATCGAGGCTTCGCCAGAGTTGGCGCAGGCTGTCGCCGCCGTCTCGTCGGGCGTGTTCTCGCCCGACCAGCCGGACCGCTACCGCGAGCTGATCGACGGTCTCTACAATACCGACTGGTTCATGGTGGCGGCCGATTTCGATGCCTATGCCGCCACCCAGCGCGATGTCGACGCCGTCTGGCGCAACAGTCCCGACTGGTACGCACGCGCAATCCGCAACGTTGCCCGCGTCGGCTGGTTCTCTTCCGATCGCACGATCCGCCAATATGCGAAAGAAATCTGGAACGTACCCGCCTGATATGATTGCATGAGGCCACGAACAATGGGTCTTGTGCACAAGAACAAGAACTGGCTCCCCGGGAGGGAAATCGGCTGATGAGGAAACCGCGCGTGACCGCTGCGACAAGCGGGCCGGACGGGCTGGCACCAGCCGGCGATGTCGCGGCGATTGTTGCCGGCACGCATGGCGATCCTTTTGCAATCCTGGGCGTGCATGAAGCCGGCAAGGGCTTCGTCGCCCGCTGCTTCGTGCCCAATGCCGAGTTCGTCACCGCCTATACGTTGACCGGCAAGGAGGTTGGCGAACTCTCACGCCGCGACGATGCCGGTTTCTTCGAGGGCAAGGTTTCGATCCGCAAACGCCAGCCGCTGCGCTATCACGCCAAAAATGCCGGCGGCGACTGGTGGCTGACCGATCCCTATTCCTTCGGCCCGGTGCTCGGCCCGATGGATGACTATTACATCGCCCAAGGGTCGCATCTCAGACTGTTCGACAAGCTCGGCGCCCATCTCATCGACCATGAAGGCGCGTCGGGCGTGCATTTCGCCGTCTGGGCGCCCAATGCGCGCCGCGTCTCCGTGGTCGGCGATTTCAACGAATGGGATGGCCGCCGGCACACGATGCGCGACCGCCGCGACACCGGCATCTGGGAACTGTTCATTCCCGATATCGGCGCTGGACGGCCCTACAAATACGAGATCATCGCCCCCGACGGCGTACGCCTGCCGCTCAAGGCCGATCCGTTCGCCTTCAAATCCGAGCTGCGCCCGGCCACCGCTTCGGTGACGGCAGTGCCGCCGGCGCATGAATGGGGCGACGATGCCCACCGCAGCTACTGGCGCAAGGCCGATCCCCGGCGCGAAGCCATCTCGATCTACGAGGTCCATGCCGGTTCGTGGCAGCAGCACGACGACGGCAGCTTCCTGTCATGGGACGAACTTGCCGACCAACTGATTCCCTATGCCGTCGAAACCGGCTTCACCCACATCGAATTCCTGCCGATCTCCGAACATCCCTATGACCCGTCATGGGGTTATCAGACAACCGGACTTTATGCCCCGTCGGCGCGCTTCGGCGACCCCGACGGCTTCGCCCGTTTCGTCGACGGTGCGCACCGCGCTGGCGTCGGCGTCATCCTCGACTGGGTGCCGGCGCATTTCCCGGTCGACGCGCATGGCCTGGCCAATTTCGACGGCACAGCACTTTATGAGCATGCCGATCCGCGCAAGGGTTTCCATCCCGACTGGAACACCGCGATCTACAATTTCGGCCGCCGCGAAGTGGTGTCGTTCCTCGTCAACAATGCGCTGTTCTGGGCCGAGAAATACCATGTCGACGGTTTGCGCGTCGATGCGGTCGCCTCGATGCTCTACCTCGACTACTCGCGCAAAGCCGGCGAATGGATCCCCAACGAGAAGGGCGGCCGCGAGAACCTCGAAGCGGTCTCTTTCCTGCAGAAGATGAACAAGGAGCTCTACGGCCACCATCCCGGCGTGATGACGATCGCAGAGGAATCGACCTCATGGCCGAAAGTCTCGGCGCCGGTGCATGAAGGCGGGCTGGGCTTCGGCTTCAAGTGGAACATGGGCTTCATGCACGACACGCTGGAGTATTTCGCCAAGGAGCCGATCTTCCGCAAGCACCACCACAACGACCTGACCTTCGGCCTGACCTACGCCTTTTCAGAGAATTTCGTGCTGCCGCTCTCCCATGACGAGGTCGTGCACGGCAAAGGCACGCTGCTTGGCAAGATGGCCGGCGATGACTGGCAGAAGTTTGCGACTTTGCGCGCCTTTTACGCCTTCATGTGGGGCTATCCCGGCAAGAAGCTGTTGTTCATGGGCCAGGAATTCGCCCAGCGCCGCGAATGGAGCGAGGCGCGCGCGCTCGACTGGAACCTGCTCGACTTCCGCCCGCATCGCGGTGTCTGGCAGACGGTGCGCGACCTCAACTATCTCTACCGCTCGCGCCCGGCGCTGCATGCGCGCGACTGCGAGCCGGACGGCTTTTCCTGGCTGATCGTCGACGACAAGGAAAACTCGGTCTTCGCCTGGCTGCGCAGTGCGCCTGACGGCAATCCCATCGCCGTTATTTCCAACTTCACGCCGGTGCCGCGCGACAATTATCGCGTGCCGTTGCCCAACGTCGGCAAATGGCGCGAAATCATCAACACCGACGCTTCGGACTATGGTGGTTCGGGCAAGGGCAATGGCGGCGTGGTCGAAGCCAGGGCGGAGGGAGGAGGCATATCGGCAACGATGCTTTTGCCGCCGCTGTCGACGATCATGCTTGAACTCGTTGCGGACTAGGTCCGTCAACTCGTTGCGGAGTGAGCAGTGCTCCAGACTGGTAATTTGGGAGGGTAAAAAATGGCAGACTTGAAGAGAACCCAGCCGCTGGCGCGCGATGCCATGGCCTATGTGCTGGCCGGCGGCCGCGGCAGCCGGCTCAAGGAATTGACCGACCGGCGCGCCAAGCCTGCTGTCTATTTCGGCGGCAAGACGCGCATCATCGATTTCGCGCTGTCCAATGCGCTGAATTCCGGCATTCGCCGCCTCGGTGTCGCCACCCAATACAAGGCGCATTCGCTGATCCGCCACCTGCAGCGCGGCTGGAACTTCCTGCGCCCGGAGCGAAACGAAAGCTTCGACATCCTGCCGGCCAGCCAGCGTGTCTCGGAAACCCAGTGGTATGAAGGCACCGCCGACGCCGTCTACCAGAACATCGACATCATCGAGGCCTACGGCCCCGAATACATGGTCATCCTGGCCGGCGACCACATCTACAAGATGGACTACGAACTGATGCTGCGCCAGCACGTCGACGCCAACGCCGACGTTACCGTCGGCTGTCTCGAAGTGCCGCGCATGGAAGCGACCGGCTTCGGCGTCATGCACGTCGACGGTAAGGATAACATCATCGCCTTCGTCGAAAAGCCCGCCGATCCGCCCGGCATTCCCGACAAGCCGGAATTCGCCCTGGCCTCGATGGGCATCTATGTCTTCAAGACCAAGTTCCTGATGGAGCAACTGCGCCGCGATGCCGCCGAGCCGGGTTCGAGCCGCGACTTCGGCAAGGACATCATCCCCTATATCGTCCAGCACGGTAAGGCGATCGCGCATCGCTTCGCCAAATCCTGCGTGCGCTCGACCGCCGAGAACGAGGCCTATTGGCGTGACGTCGGCACGGTCGACGCCTATTGGGAAGCCAATATCGACTTGACCGATATTACCCCTGAACTCGATCTCTACGACCGCGACTGGCCGATCTGGACCTATGCCGAATTGAAGCCGCCGGCAAAGTTCGTGCATGACGAGGACGGCCGGCGCGGTTCGGCCGTCTCCTCGCTGGTATCAGGCGATTGCATCGTCTCGGGTGCTTCGCTGAAGCGCAGCCTGATCTTCACCGGCGCGCGCATCAACTCCTATTCGACGCTGGAAGAAGTCGTCATGCTGCCCGACGTTCATGTCGGCCGGAACGCAAAGTTGAAGCGGGTCGTCATCGACCACGGTGTAAGGATACCGGAAGGCTTGGTGGTCGGCGAAGACCCCGCTCTCGACGCCAAGCGCTTCCGCGTTTCGGAAAAGGGCATCTGCCTGGTCACGCAGGACATGATCGACAAGCTGAAGCTGTAGAGCAATTCCAGGAAAAGTGTGAAGCGGTTCTCCGTCCGGAATTGCGGCAAAACAAGGATCGGACCATAAACGCATGCAGGTTCTGTCGGTCACGCCCGAAATTTTCCCGCTGATCAAGACCGGCGGACTTGCCGACGTGACCGGCGCACTGCCGATCGCCCTTGCCGCCAAGGGCATGACGATGCGCACGCTCATTCCCGGCTTTCCGCAGGTGATGGACGCCTTCAAGAAAAGGAAGGCCGTCTACCAGTACCCACTGCTGCAGGGCGGCAAGGCTTCGGTCCATGCCGTGAAGATTGCCGGGCTCGACCTGTTCGTGCTTGACGCGCCGCATCTCTACGACCGTCCGGGCGGCCCTTACGGCAATGCGGCCGGCGCCGACTGGCCCGACAACTGGCGGCGCTTCGCGGCGTTGAGCCAGGTCGGTGGCGACATCGCCGGTGGCGCCATCTCCGGTTACCAGCCCGATCTCGTCCATGCCCATGACTGGCAGTCGGCGATGACGCTGGCCTATATGCGATACGGCAAGGCGGTCGGCGTGCCGTCGCTGATCACTGTGCACAACCTTGCCTTCCAGGGCCAGTTCGGCGCCGGCATCTTCGGTGAGCTCGGCCTGCCGGCGGTGGCGATGGCGCTTGACGGCGTTGAGTATTATGGCGGCGTCGGCTTCCTCAAGGCCGGCCTGCAGGCCGCCTGGGCGATCACCACGGTCAGCCCGACCTACGCGCAGGAAATCCGCTCGCCCGAATTCGGCATGGGCCTCGACGGCCTGATCAACATGCGATCCTCGGACCTCTACGGCATCGTCAACGGCATCGACACCGACATCTGGAACCCCGAGACCGACAAGCATCTGGTGTCGGCCTATTCCGCACAGACGCTCAAGGATCGCCTTCCCAACCGGGCGGTTGTCGAGGACCGTTTCAATCTGGAGCATGACGACAGCCCGATCGTCTGCGTGATCAGCCGGCTGACCTGGCAAAAGGGCATGGACATACTGGCAGCGGTGGTCGACGGCGTCGTCGCCACCGGCGCGCGGCTGGCGATCCTCGGCTCGGGTGACGCCGGCCTCGAAGGCGCGCTGCTTGCCGCCGCCGCCCGCCATCGCGGCCGCGTCGGCGTTGTCGTCGGTTACGACGAGGGCTTGTCCCACATTATGCAAGGCGGCTGCGACGCCATCGTCATCCCGTCGCGCTTCGAGCCTTGCGGGCTGACCCAGCTTTACGGCCTGCGCTATGGCTGCGTGCCGGTCGTTGCCCGCACCGGCGGCCTTGCCGACACCATCATAGACGCCAACGAAGCCGCGATCTCGGCAGGTGTAGCCACCGGTTTCCAGTTCGCGCCCAACAATGGCGGCGCCATGCTGCACGCCATCCGCCGGCTGGTCGACGCGCATGCGAGCCCGGCCGTGTGGGAACAGATCCAGCGCCAGGGCATGAAAGCCGATGTTTCCTGGGACAAGAGCGCCGACAAATACGTTGAACTCTACCGCCTGTTGCTTTCGAAAAGGGTTGCCTGAAGCATGATCCGAACCGTCGCCACCAAACCCTATCTTGACCAAAAACCCGGCACGTCCGGCCTGCGCAAGAAGGTGCCTGTCTTCCAGCAGGAGTACTACGCCGAGAATTTCATCCAGTCGATCTTCGACGCGCTCGATGGCTTCAAGGGCAAGACGCTGGTGATTGGCGGCGACGGCCGCTTCTACAACCGCGAGGTCATCCAGAAAGCCATCGCCATGGCCGCGGCCAACGGCTTCGGCAAGGTGATGGTCGGGCAGGGCGGCATATTGTCGACGCCGGCCGCCTCGCATGTCATCCGCAAATACAAGACCTTCGGCGGCATCATTCTGTCGGCCAGCCACAATCCGGGCGGCCCGCATGAGGATTTCGGCATCAAGTACAATGCCGGCAATGGCGGCCCGGCGCCGGAAAAGCTCACCGACGCGATCTTCGAAAAGACCAAGACGATTTCGAGTTTCAAGATCGCCGATATCGACCAGATCGACATCGACAAGATCGGCACCGTCGACGCCGGCGGCATGACGGTGGAGGTGATCGATCCGGTCACCGACTATGCCGAGCTGATGGAAAGCCTGTTCGACTTCGACGCCATCCGCGCCAATTTCAAATACGGCTTTCGCATGCGCTTCGACGCCATGCATGCGGTCACCGGTCCCTATGCCAAGGAAATCCTCGAACGCCGGCTTGGCGCGGAGAACGGCACCTGCCGCAACTACAAGCCGCTGCCGGATTTCGGCGGCCATCACCCCGACCCCAACCTGGTCCATGCCAAGCATCTCTATGACGAGATGATGGGACCGGACGCGCCGGATTTCGGGGCCGCCTCCGACGGCGATGGCGACCGCAATTTGATCATCGGCAAGGGCATCTTCGTCACCCCCTCGGATTCGGTGGCGATGCTTGCCGCCAATGCGCAACTGGCGCCCGGCTACAAGGACGGCCTCAAAGGCATCGCCCGCTCGATGCCGACCAGCGGCGCTGCCGACCGCGTCGCCGAAAAGCTCGGCATCGGCATCTACGAAACGCCCACCGGCTGGAAGTTCTTCGGCAATCTGCTCGACGCCGGCATGGCAACGATCTGCGGTGAGGAAAGTGCCGGCACCGGCTCCAACCATGTCCGAGAGAAGGACGGGCTGTGGGCAGTGCTGTTGTGGCTCAACATCCTGGCGGTGCGCGGCGAAAGCGCCAAGCAGGTGGTCACCGAGCACTGGGCGACCTATGGCCGCAACTATTATTCGCGCCACGACTATGAAGAGGTCGAGACCGAACGCGCCAATGCCCTGGTCGACGAGTTGCGCGCCAAGCTGACCTCGCTGCCTGGCACCAGCGTGCGCGGCCTGAAGATCGCCAACGCCGACGACTTCGCCTATCACGATCCGGTCGACGGTTCGGTGAGCAAGAACCAGGGCATAAGGATCCTGTTCGAAGGCGGCTCGCGCGTCGTCTTCCGCCTCTCGGGCACCGGCACATCAGGCGCGACGCTGCGCGTCTATATCGAGCGCTACGAGCCGGACAGAGCGAGGCACGATCTCGACACGCAAGAGGCGCTCGCCGATTTGATTGCGGCCGCGGATGATATTGCCGGCATCAAGAGCCACACCGGCCGCAACAAGCCGAGCGTGATTACTTGAGAGTGGTGCGGCGCGCCTCTCCTTCTCCCCTTGTGGGAGAAGGTGGCCGAGCGAGGCTCGGCCGGATGAGGGGTGCTCCAGCTTGGCGCACACCATCGTTTCAAGCACCAATGCCCCATTCCTTCCAGCACCCCTCATCCGTCTCGGCGCTGCGCGCCGATCCACCTTCTCCCACAAGGGAAGAAGGAAAGCCGCGCCCATGACCCATCTCGGCGCAACCATCACCCGCGATGGCATCCGCTTCGCCGCCTGGTCGTCGTCGGCACGGCGTCTTTGGGTGTCGATCTTCGACGACACCGGCACCCGCGAAACCGACCGGCTTGAGCTTCAGCCGGAAGGCGAGGGCGTTTTTGCCTTGTCAATCGCCGGCCTTGCCGGCGGCACCCGCTATGGCTTTCGCGCCGATGGCGACTATGCGCCCGAACGCGGCCTGTGGTTCGATCCCGACAAGCTGCTCACCGATCCCTACGCCGTCGAAATCGACCGGCCGTACCAGTATCACTGGCGGCTCACGGCCAAACGCAACGAAGGCGCCGACACCGCGCAGCTCATGCCCAAGGCAATTGCCGCGGCTTCGCCCAAGGTCGTGCCGGCCAAGCCGCCGCTGTTCCAGCCCGGCGGCCTGATCTACGAGATCAATGTCCGTTCCTTCACCAGGCTGCACCCCGACGTGCCGGAAGCCCAGCGCGGCACCATCGCGGCACTTGCTCATCCCGCCATCATCGAACACCTCAAGAAGATAGGCGTCTCCGCCGTCGAACTGATGCCGGTGACGGCATGGATCGACGAGCGGCATCTGCCGCCGCTCGGCTTGAGCAACGCCTGGGGCTACAACCCGGTCACCTTCATGGCCCTCGATCCGCGCCTGGCGCCGGGCGGCCTGACCGAATTGCGCGACACGGTAGCTGCGCTGCGCAAGGCCGGCATCGGCACCATCCTCGATCTCGTCTTCAACCACACCGGTGAGAGCGATCGGCTCGGGCCGACCCTGTCGCTGCGCGGCCTCGACAACCGTGCCTACTATAGGCATGAGGCCGACAACCGCCTGGCCAACGACACCGGCACCGGCAACACGGTCGCCTGTGACCATCCTATCGTTCGGGAGATGGTGCTCGATACGCTCCGTCATTTCGTCCGCTACGCCGGCGTCGACGGTTTCCGCTTCGATTTGGCGCCGATCCTCGGCCGCGTCGATGGCGTTTTCGATCCGGAAGCACCTTTGCTTCGAGCCATTGCTGCCGACCCGATCCTTGACGATAGGGTGCTGATCGCCGAGCCCTGGGATATTGGCCCGAACGGCTATCAGCTGGGCGATTTCCGCCCGCCATATCTGGAATGGAACGACCGCTACCGCGACGACGTCAGGCGCTTCTGGCGCGGCGATGCAGGCGCCGTCGGTGCGTTGGCGACAAGGCTTGCCGGCTCGTCCGATGTCTTCGCCAAAGAAGGGCGCAGCGCCAGCCGCACGGTGAATTTCATCGCCGCGCATGACGGCATGACGCTCGCCGACATCGTCGCCTATGAGGCCAAGCACAACCAGGCCAATGGCGAGAAGAACCGCGACGGCCACAATGAGAACCTGTCCTGGAACAATGGCGTCGAGGGCGAGACCCCTGACAAGGCGGTTGCCGAGGCCCGTTCCGGTGACCGCCGGGCGCTGCTCGCCACCTTGTTTGCCTCGCGCGGTACGATCATGCTGACGGCGGGCGACGAATTCGGCCGCACGCAAAAGGGCAACAACAACGCCTACGCACAGGACAACGCCATCACCTGGCTTGACTGGGCCGGGCGCGACCTCGTGCTGGAAGCCCATGTGTCGGCGGTCGCCGCACTGCGCCGCGCTGCGCCGGCGCTTTCTGACATGCGCTTCCTGACCGGGGAGCCGCCGACTGGTTCTGATGTGTCCGATGTCGCCTGGCTGACCGAGACCGGCGCGCCGCTTGGCGAAGCCGACTGGAACGACGCCGCGCGCCACCGTCTCATCATGCTGCTTGGCAATACAGCGGAAGGCCGCCTGGCCGTCATCGTCAATGGCGACCGCCGCCAATGCGTCTTCACGCTGCCCGTGCGGGAAGGGTTCCAATGGCAGCCGGCTGTTGTAACGCAGGCGATCGACCTTGCGCGCCCGCTGCCCGGCCGCAGCGTGAATTTCATGATCGAGCGCCGGACCGCAAAGGTCCGCGCCAGGAAGGGTTCGTGATGGCCGACGACAATGCCCAGTCGGGAACTGAAGAGAGCGCCGACTGGTGGCGCGGCTGCGTCATCTATCAGATCTACCCGCGCTCGTTCCAGGATACGACAGGCGACGGCAGCGGCGACCTCCTAGGCGTCACATCGCGGCTGGCGCACGTCGCCTCGCTCGGCGTCGACGCTGTCTGGCTGTCGCCCTTCTTCAAGTCGCCAATGGCCGACATGGGCTACGACGTATCGGACTATCAGGCGGTCGATCCGATGTTCGGCTCCCTGGAGGATTTCGACGCGCTGGTGGCCGAGGCGCACCGGCTCGGCCTGAAGGTAATCATCGACCAGGTGCTGTCGCATTCCTCCGACAAGCATGAATGGTTCGTCGAAAGCCGATCGAGTCGCGACAACCCCAAGGCTGACTGGTACGTCTGGGCCGACACCAAACCCGATGGCAACGCCCCCAACAACTGGCTGTCGGTCTTCGGCGGCCCGGCCTGGGAGTGGGACGCGACCCGCCGGCAATACTACATGCACAATTTCCTGGCTTCACAGCCCGACCTCAATTTCCACAATACGGAGGTCCAGGACGCGCTGCTCGACACGGTTCGGTTCTGGCTCGGCCGCGGCGTCGACGGCTTCCGCCTGGACACGGTAAACTACTATGTCCATGACCGCTGGCTGCGTAGCAATCCGCCTTTGGCGTCGAGCGTCGCCGGCACCAATGGCGAAACCAACACCTATCTCTTCCAGGAACATCTGTTCGACAAGTCGCAGCCGGAGAACCTCGGTTTCCTCCGGCGCTTTCGCGCTCTGCTCGACGAGTATGACGGCCGCGCCAGTGTCGGCGAGGTCGGTGACGAAGGCCGCTCGCTGCAGACGCTGGCCGCCTACACCTCCGGCGGCGACAAGCTCAACATGTGCTACACATTCGATCTGCTTGGGGCACAATTCTCGCCTGCCCATGTGCGCGGCTGCGTCGAGGCGTTTGAAACAGCGGTTGCCGATGGCTGGGTCTGCTGGGCGTTTTCCAACCACGATGTCGTGCGCCATGTCAGCCGCTGGACGCGGCCGGGCGGCGATCCGGATGCGGTGGCGAAATTCTCGATCGCTCTGCTCGCCTGCCTGCGCGGATCGATCTGCCTCTATCAAGGCGAGGAGCTTGGGCTGCAGGAGGCGGAACTGACCTTCGAGGATCTGCGTGATCCCTTCGGCATCCGCTTCTGGCCGACGGTCAAGGGCAGGGACGGCTGCCGCACGCCGATGGTCTGGGAAGCGGGCGCCGACAATGCCGGTTTTTCCTCGACCAAGCCCTGGCTGCCGGTGCCTGCAATTCAGCGCGCCCGGGCGGTCGACGTCCAGAATGGCGACGAAAATTCCGTGCTCGCCGGCTACCGGACGATGCTGGCCTTGCGCAAGGCGCATCCCGCTCTGGTCAAGGGTTCGATCCGTTTTCTCGATACCGAGGGCGATGTCCTTGCCTTCATCAGGCAGGGCGAGGGCGAGACATTGCTCTGCGTCTTCAATTTCGCCGACGAGCCGGCCGACTGGCCACTGCCGCCGGATTTCGGGCCCGTCGTGGCGATAGCTCCGGGTGGCGGTGCGGTCCTACAGGAGGAAGGGCTGTCCCTGCCGGCGCTGGGCTGGTTTGTCGGACGAACCGGCTAGAGCGTTTCACCGTTTCACGGAAACGGCGAACCGCTCTATCTCTTTGTTTTCACGCAATTCCCAAGGGAAAGCGCTACGCGCTTTTCCCGGGAAAACCGCACACACTTTTCCTGGAATTGCCCTAACCGATAGATCGGGCCTATTGCACCAGAACGGAGCGGCCGCAGGTCGCGCCGGTAACCCGGACATCGGCCTGGCCGACGCTCACACCGAGCGCTGCGAGCACATTGTAGACCAGCGCGTCGACAGGCGCCGTCACGCTGTTCAGCAGCGTCACCACAGCCGGCTTCACCGTTCCAAGCAGGGTGCTGAGGTTGATCGGCAGGCCCAGCACGTTGGCCGTCAGCGACAGATCGCTGACCAGCGAGGTGGTCAGCGACTGCGTCAGGTTCTGTGTTGAGACGGTCTTGATCGTCTTGGCGGTGATGTCGCTATAGTTGAAGACCAGGTCCGTCGAGTTCATGTTGGTCATCGCAAACGCCGCAGAGCCCTTCACCGACAAGAGCGGGACGAGCAGCAGCCTCACCGCAGCGATTTCGGTGTTGTAGAAGGATTGCGGTTTGGTGAAATCGGCGAAGGCGCCGGGATTGCCGTCGGCACTGCTGGCCGCGAGATGCGCTTCGACGACACCGGGGCGCGTGGCGATGGTGACCTTGATGCTTTCGGGACGGCCCGTCGGACAGCTTATGTCCGTCAGCTTGGCCTCCGCATAGGCGATTTCGATATGCAGCGGCAGGGTGACGGAGAGCAGGCTGGTGCCGCCGCCGATATTGCTGTTGCCGACGGTGACCGACGCCAGAAGCTTGATTCGCGTCTGCGCGGTGCGCACCACGGTGCCGGCCTCGCCGACAGCCAGCCATGGCGAGGATTGCATCGGCTCGCCAATGGCGACGTCGAGCGTCGCGGCGGTGAGGCCAGGCACGGTGACGCCAAGGTCGAGCTGGGCCTGGTTGGTGCCGTTGGCAAGGGAGGCTGCGGCTGTCAGCATCCCCATGGCGCTGGTATCGACACCCAAACCCGAGGGCTTTTGCCCGAGACCCAGGCGGCCGACCGAGCCGAGGTCGACAAGACGGCTGAGCGGAATCTGGACCGTGCTGGTGGCCTTCGAGGCCACCGACTGCAAGGCCAGCTTGGCCGTGTTGCCAAGCCCCGGGACATTGGCCATGGCGGTTGCGATCTGGCCGATGCTGGCCTTTGAAGCCAGCACATCCGAATAGGATACACTGGTCATGTTCAACTGAACCGCGAGCGCGTCGACAAAGGAAAGCACGTTGATGTCGGCCGCGATCAGGGAATTATAGTCCATCACGCTGAGCGAGATGTTGCCGCCCACCAGTCCCTTGAGGAGCGCGTTGAGCAGGCCGTCATTGACGCTGAGCAGCCTCGAGCCGACCGAAAATGTCGCCTGCGCCTGGGCGTTTGCGGTGGCCGTCGTGCCGATGACCGGTGGGGCCATGAGCGAGGCGCCGAAATAGAGCGTGCCCTGCTTCTTCAGGAACACTTGCACGGCATTGTAGGGCAGTTTACCTGCCTCGAACCGGCTGCCGGCGGCGATCGAACTCAAACCGGTGTAGCGCCCCGGCACAATCTGGACCACCGCCTTGGTGTCTGTCGGCGCGACTGTCCCGTCTTTCTGCACGGCAACCGAGCTGATGCCGTTGTCCTTCAGCGTCGTCAGCACCGCCGTTTCGGCGTTGGCAAGATTGGCCGCAGCAGTGATTGCCGCCAGGTCGACGATCGACTGCGCTGCGCGGCGCTCGTTGAACAGCGCACCCTGGTCGACGGCGAACGCCGTCAAGACCAGCGCGACGGGCGCGCAGAGCGCCGTCATGACAGCGAAATTGGCCCGCTTCTCGCGCAGCAGCCGCCGGCATATCTGCCACATTCCAGCAACGGCACGACGCATCAGATGCCCCCGACCCGGATCGTCGATTGGCGTTGAATGGTCATGCCCGGCATCGCCAGATTGGGGAACAGATTCCAGATCGGCAAATTGCGTGCGTCGTAGCTGACCGAGACCACGAACTGACTACCATCGGCGACGCTGTCCTTGGCGTCGACCGTCAGTTTCGTGGCATCGACGAAGGGATAACCATTGACATCGTTGTTGATGAAGTTGGTCACCAGCGTCTTGCGTTCAGTGGCGTTCAGCCCCGCAATCGCCGTTCGCGCCGCATCCGCCGCGATTTGCTGGACCGAATGGCTGGCGCCGAAATAGATGCCATATGCAACCATTCCGAGTAGAAGCAGGATGAATAAAGGCGCCAGCATAGCGAATTCGATCGCCGAGGTCCCCGAGGCGTTCGCCCGGAAACGACACCACCAAGCGGGGAGTTTTGGGTTCTGCAGCATACTGCCGAGTATGCCAAACTTCGCTTGCAGAAACAGAAAACCGATAAAGCAACCGCAAGGTGCAGCCAGTTGAGTGGCATCTGAATTTTAGCTGGCACTATTTTAGCGCGGGACTACTCACTCTACGTCAAGCAGCGGGCGGTTGAAATAATATTTCCGTCTGTCTAGTGTCCTGCCACCAGCTGCCGGAAAGGGAACCGGCGGCGCGCTCAAAGGGGCCAGAAATCGGTTCCGGGGCGTTAACACTCGAAAGGCGCGAGTAGCTAAGCCGCGCCGCAGGGAGAGACTTCATGCTGAAAAATATGCTGAAGGCGACGCTGGTCGCCACAACCATGACCTTTGCTGCAGGCACGTTCCTGACACCGGCCCTTGCCGAGACCGTCTACAACAGAGGCAGCGCCGCCGAAGCGGAGACGGTCGATCCGCACAAGACCTCGACCGTCTACGAAGCCGATATCATACGCGACCTGTTCCAGGGACTGGTCATGCACGATCAGAAGACGAACCTCATTCCGGGCGCCGCCGAAAGCTGGACCGTATCGGATGACGGCACCGTCTACACCTTCAAGCTGCGCAAGGACGGCTTGTGGTCGGATGGCAGCCCGGTGACGGCGGACGACTTCGTCTACTCCTTCCGTCGGCTGGAGGATCCGGCGACTGCCGCCGAATACGCTTCCATGCTCTATCCCGTGAAGAACGCCGAGGAAGTCAACACCAAGAAGGGCAAGCCCGAGGATATGGGCGTCAAGGCGATCGACGCCAACACCTTGGAAGTGACGCTGAAGGCGCCGACGCCATACTTCCTCGAGATGCTGACCCACCAGGCCACCTATCCGGTCAACAAGGCCTCGATCGACAAGCTCGGTGCCGACTGGATCAAGGCGGGCAATCTCGTTTCGAACGGCGCCTATACGCTGGCCGAGTGGATTCCCAACGACCACATGAAGCTGGTCAAGAATCCGAAATTCTGGGACGCCGCGACCGTGAAGATGGACGTGGTCAACTACATCCCGACCGAAGACCGCTCGTCGGCGATGAAGCGCTTCGAGGCCGGCGAACTCGACAGCTACGGCGACCTGCCGACCGAACAGCTCGCTGACCTCAAGACCAAGTTCGGCGATCAGGTCCGTGTCGGACCGTATCTCGGCACCTACTACTATGCGATCAAGACCGACAAGGCGCCGTGGGACAATGTCGAGCTGCGCAACGCCATCTCAATGGCGATCGACCGGGACTTCCTCGCGGAGAAGGTCTGGCAGAACTCCATGCTGCCTGGCTACTCGATGGTGCCTCCGGGCATCGCGGGCTACACCCCGGCAATGGCCAAATACGCCGACATGTCGCAGATCGACCGCGAGGACGCCGCCAAGAAGATCCTCGAGAAACTCGGCTATACGCCCGAGCATCCGCTGAAGATGGAGATTCGCTACAACACCTCGGAAAATCACAAGAACACCGCGGTTGCCATCCAGGAACAGCTGAAGCCGCTTGGCGTCGAGATCACGCTGCTCAACACCGATACCAAGACCCACTATTCCTTCCTTGAGCAGAAGGGTAACTACGACGTGGCGCGTGCCGCCTGGATCGCCGACTACAAGGATCCGGAAACCTTCCTCGGCATCACACGCAAGGCGAGCGGCAACAACTATTCGAACTACAACAGCCCGGCATACGAGGCGGCCATGGACAAGGCCGCTGCCGCTGGCGGCAAGCCGGAAGAGCGCATGAAGGACCTCACTGAGGCCGAGCGCATCCTTGTCGATGACGTCGGTAACATTCCGCTTCTCTACTACAGCTTCCACGACATCGTTTCCTCGAAGCTGCATGGCTTCGACGACAATGTGATGGACATCCATCCGTCCCGCTTCATCTCCAAGGACTGAATCATCCTTGACTGGACCG
>NZ_JBWLUX010000030.1:0-86234 GCF_057784315.1 Mesorhizobium sp. CNPSo 4684
CATTCCAGCGGCTCAAAACATCCCGAAACTTCTGCATTCTCCGGTCCTGTAGCCATGCTGCCCGCTTCATCCCCAGCCTCCATTCGCTGGCGATAAAACCGGACAACTCGCGTGCTACCTAATCCGGACAACTCGTGTGCTTACGACAGAACGGCGTCCTACCCTTGCCTTCCCGCCAAATTGCTATATAGACGCCCGCAATCTGCCGGTCCTTGCTGGGGGCTGAACGGAGGGCCGTTGTTTTCCTAGGGGAAAGCGGCGTGTGAAGCCAGAAGCGCTTCCGCCTCCCGTGTCTCCGCTCTCGACCGTCTCGAAATGCTCCTTTCTTCCCCGCCCCTTCGGGACCAGCGGGTCAGAGAAGTTGCAGAGGCTTTTGCCGCGAGGATCCGGGAGAGAAACGAAGAAAGGCATTGAACCACTATGGCTCTATACGAACATGTGTTCCTTGCCCGGCAGGACCTCTCGCAGCAGCAGGTCGATGCGCTTGTCGAACAGTACAAGGGCGTCATCTCCGCAAATGGCGGGTCCGTCGGCCGGGTCGAGAACTGGGGACTGAAGTCCCTCACCTACCGGGTCAACAAGAACCGGAAGGCTTACTACACGCTCATGGACCTCACCTGCCCGCCGGCAGCGCTCAACGAGATGGAGCGCCAGATGGGTCTGTCCGAAGACGTGCTGCGTTTCCTGACCGTCAAGGTCGAGGCGCATGAGGAAGGCCCGTCGGCCATGATGCAGAAGCGCGAAGAGCGCTCGGAACGCGGCGGCTTCGGCGACCGCGACCGTGGCGATCGTGGTCCGCGCTCGTTTGGCGATCGTGATCGCGGCGACCGTGGCGATCGTCCGCCGCGCTCATTTGGCGACGCCGGTGGCGATCGTGGTCCGCGCCGTCCGCGCGAAGGCGTTGAAGGGGGTGCAGAATAATGGTCGACATCAATCAGATCCCGACCCGGCGCCCGTTCCATCGTCGCCGCAAGACCTGCCCGTTCTCCGGCGCCAACGCGCCCAAGATCGACTACAAGGACGTGCGTCTGCTGCAGCGCTACATTTCCGAGCGCGGCAAGATCGTGCCGTCGCGCATCACCGCCGTCAGCCAGAAGAAGCAGCGCGAACTCGCCAAGGCGATCAAGCGCGCCCGCTTCCTCGGCCTGCTGCCCTACGTGGTTCGCTAAGACTTTCGAGCGGGCGGTTCGCCGCCCGCTCTATTCTCCCACGGCGACGGGCGCCGCAGGGAGTATTTTGATGATGCATGTCGTTGTCCCAAACCGGGGCCCACTTTTGGGCGACATGCATTGAAATCCCGAGTTGAGGTGAAAAGCCTCTAACTGCCGCGACAGGCAGGACAGCGACACCGGCGCCAAGGCGCTCAGAGCTTCCTGACCTGTTCCACTCAATTCGGCGCCGACCTTGTGATCGGTGCCCAGACGAAGGAACAAAACCATGGAAGTCATTCTTCTCGAACGCGTTTCCCGCCTCGGCCAGATGGGCGATACCGTCAAGGTCAAGGACGGCTTTGCCCGCAACTTCCTCTTGCCGCAGGGCAAGGCGCTGCGCGCCAACGAAGCCAACAAGAAGAAGTTCGAGGGACAGCGCGCCCAGCTTGAAGCTCGTAACCTCGAGCGCAAGTCGGAAGCCAGCCAGGTCGCCGAAAAGCTCGACGGCAAGAGCTTCATCGCCGTGCGTTCGGCCGGCGAGACCGGCCAGCTATACGGTTCGGTGTCGACCCGCGACATCGCCGAGCTGCTGACGGCGGAAGGCTTCTCGGTCAACCGCAACCAGATCCAGCTCAACCAGCCGATCAAGACCATCGGCGTCACCAATGTGGCGATCGCGCTGCATCCGGAAGTCGAGGTCACCATCAGCCTCAACATCGCCCGCACGGCCGATGAAGCCGAGCGTCAGGCCAAGGGCGAAACGCTGACCACCGCCGAAGCCATCTATGGCGACGACATCAACGACAATGCGCGGCCGGAGAACTTCTTCGACCCGAACACCGAGTTCGAAGGCGGCGAAGACAACGCCTGATCGCCCAACGACAAGCGAGGGAGCGGCGCTCCCCAATCACATTGTCGTCATCCAACCTTTGTGGACCAATGCCCGGGCCTCTCGCCCGGGCATTTTTGTACCAAATGGAACTTTTCGAACCCCTATATATTGTTGCAGAGTTAGCCCGCCAGTCTGACCGTGAGGGGACATTTGGTGATGAATATTCTGTTGAAGCGCGTTCTCGACCGCCTGGTGCGCACGGGCAATCTCAAAGTCACCGGGCCGAAGGGTTTGACCGTGGTTTTCGGCGACGGCAGTGGCGATCCGGTGCACATGCACATCAAGACCGCGCATGCCGAGCGCGCCATCACCTTCGATCCGATGCTGGCGGTGCCGGAAGCCTATATGGATGGCGAACTCGACATCCTCGAGGGCGGTGTGCTGGGTGTGATGCGCATCGCCTTCCAGAACATGGGCAGCGGCGGCATCGACGCCACCTGGTCGAAGGCGATCGAGGGCCTGCGCCACGCCTTCCGCCGCCTGCAGCAGATCAACACCGCGGGGGGGGTGTGAGTATTCCTGCGCCTATTTCGAGCAGCCGGACATGACCCTCGACGAGGCGCAGGTCGCCAAGAAGCGCCACATCGCCGCCAAGCTCAGGCTGAAGGCCGGCCAGACCGTGCTCGACATCGGCTCCGGCTGGGGCGGGCTTGGCCTCTACCTCGCCAAGGCATTCGACGTCGACGTGCAGGGCGTGACGCTGTCGACCGAGCAGCACGGCGTCGCCACCGACCGGGCGCATGCGCAAGGCCTGCAGGACCGGGTGCATTTCGACCTGAAGGACTACCGCGAACTCAACGAACGCTTCGACCGCATCGTCTCGGTCGGCATGTTCGAGCATGTCGGCGTCAACCATTTCCGCACCTTCTTCGAAAAGTCGGCGACGCTGTTGAAGCCGGACGGCGTCATGCTGCTGCACACGATAGGCCGCTCCGGCGTGCCGTGGGCGACCAGCGCCTTCGTCCGCAAATACATCTTCCCCGGCGGCTACATCCCTTCGTTGTCGGAGGTGATGCCGGCAATCGAAAAGTCGGGGCTGGTGGTTACCGACATCGAGATGCTGCGGCTGCACTATGCCGATACCCTGAAGCACTGGGGCCAGCGGTTTGCCGCCAACCGCGACAAGGCCAAGGCGATCTATGACGAGCGCTTCTGCAGGATGTGGGAGTTCTATCTCGCCGCCTCGGAAGCGGCCTTCCGCTGGCAGGACCTGGTGATCTTCCAGATCCAGATCGCCAAGAAGAACGACACGCTGCCGATGACTCGCGACTACATGGCCAAATGTGAAAAGGCACTGGAAATGCGCGAGATTGGGCATCGCCACGAACAACCGGTCGCCCAGCCTGCCGTTGCCAAGGCTGTTGCTACAAGGTCAGCTGTTGCCAAGTCCGCGCGCCGCCGCAAGGTGGCGGATCGCGAGTAGCCGGAGGCCCCATCGGCCTTGCCATCGCCTGCCCAAACATGAAAAAGGTCTCGCTATGCCGAGACCTTTTTCATGACCTACCTCCTCTACATCGCCGCCGCATTGGCCGAGATCGCCGGCTGCTTTTCCTTCTGGGCCTGGTGGCGGCTTGAAAAGTCACCGCTGTGGCTGGCGCCTGGCCTCGTCTCGCTTGCATTGTTCGGCTTCCTGCTGGCGCTGGTCGACACCAATGCCGCCGGCCGCGCCTACGCCGCCTATGGCGGCATCTACATTGCGGCCTCGCTCGGCTGGCTGTGGCTGGCGGAAGGCGTGCGCCCGGACCGCTGGGATCTTGCCGGCGCGGGCGCTTTGCATTGCTGGCGCCTCTGTCATCCTGTTCGCACCGCACGGAGCCTGAGCGTGGAACTGCCAGCACCGCTCAGACAAGGCGTCGAGCGCCTGCTTGAAACGATACCGCTGCCGGCGTTGCGCCAGGCGGCGAAGACGCTGTCGGACCGCTACCGTGCCGAACTGCGCGACGGCCGCCTGCACATGGCCGAGGAGATGGCGGTAAAAGCCTATCTGGCGACGCGGCTGCCGGCGACTTATGCAGCCGCGCGCGCCAGCCTCGACGCGCTCGCCGAGGCACGGCCCGATTTCCAGCCAAAAACCCTGCTCGATGTCGGCGCCGGCCCTGGTACGGTGCTTTGGGCCACCACGGACCTCTGGCCAGACCTCGAACAGGCGGTGCTGTTTGAGGCTAGCGCCGCGGTGCGCAAGGTCGGCCAGTCGCTCGCTCTTGATACCATTGTCGCGAGCACCGACTGGCGCGCCGGCGACGTCACCATCGATCTTGCCGATCTCAAGCCTGCCGATCTCGTCACCTGCGCCTATGTGCTGGACGAGATCGCGCCGGCATCGCTGCCGAAGCTTGTCGGCCGGCTCTGGCAGTTGACCAGCGGCACGCTGCTGATTGTCGACCCGGGCACGCCCGCCGGCTGGCAGCGCATTCTTGCGGTGCGCCGGCAATTGCTGGAGGCCGGCGCGCATGTGCTGGTCCCTTGCCCGCACGAGGCGCCCTGCCCGCTTGAGCCGCCCGACTGGTGCCATTTTTCGCGCCGCGTCGCCCGCTCGCGCCTGCATCGCCTGGCCAAGGATGCCGACGTGCCGTGGGAGGACGAGAAGTTCATCTACGTCGCGGCGTCGCGGCAGCCCGCGGCCTCCGGCGCCGCGCGCGTCATTGCGCCGCCGAAAGCCGGCTCCGGCAAGGTGCTGCTCAAATTGTGCCGGCCGGACGGCAGCGCCGGCGAGACGCTTTTCACCAAGCGCGACGGCGAGCTGTTCAAGCAAGCGCGGCGGTTGGACTGGGGCGATACGTTGGACGAGAGGAGCGGATAGCCGCCGAGATTGTTCTTGCTTCGTTCCTGTCGGACCAATACAATCACCACTTGGCGAGTCAATCGGAATCAGAGCACGGGAATTCTGTCCTGTGGACGGTTTGCCGTCCCCTGTGGACAGCGGGCATCAACGCCGATTGGACGCAACTGATGCATATAAGTCAGCATCGGATCTTTCGCGTTCTGGTATCGAGAAGCCGGGATCGAAATCGGGGACATCATGGCAGAGGCAGCACGAAAATTCGGCGTGGCGGAGCAACCGCTTTATCGTGAGGCGCCAAACAACATCGAGGCCGAGCAGGCGCTGCTTGGCGCCATCCTCGTTAACAACGATGCCTTCTACCGCGTCTCCGACTTCCTCAAGGCCGGCCATTTCTATGAGCCGCTGCACAGGAAGATCTTCGAGGTCGCGGCCGAACTCATCCGCATGGGCAAGGTGGCGACGCCGATCACGCTAAAAACCTTCCTGCCGGCCGACGAGAAGGTTGGCGACATGACGGTGGCGCAATATGTGGTCCGGCTGGCGGTCGAAGCCGTCACCGTCGTCAACGCCACCGACTATGGCCGCGCCATCTATGACCTCGCCACGCGCCGCGCGCTGATCACCGTCGGCGAGGACATGGTCAACATCGCCTATGACGCACCGGTCGACATGGCGCCGTCCGAGCAGATCGAGGATGCCGAGCGGCGACTGTTCGAACTGGCCGAAACCGGCCGCTACGATGGCGGCTTCGAGAGCTTCACCGACGCCGTCAAGACTGCCGTCGACATGGCCAACGCCGCCTATATGCGCGACGGCCATCTGTCGGGCGTCGCCACGGGCCTGCGCGATCTCGACCGCCGCATGGGTGGATTGCAGCCCTCCGATCTGATCATCATCGCCGGCCGCCCCGGCATGGGCAAGACATCGCTCGCCACCAACATGGCCTTCAACATCGCCGAGGCCTATGTGCCGGCGCAGCAGGCCGACGGGTCGTTCAAGGCCGCCAATGGCGGCGTCGTCGGCTTCTTCTCGCTCGAAATGTCGTCCGAACAGCTGGCGACCCGTATCATTTCCGAGCAGACCGAGATTCCATCGTCAAAAATCCGCCGCGGTGAGATTTCGGAGATGGATTTCGAAAAGCTGGTCGCCTGCTCGCAGACCATGCAGAAGATCCCGCTGTTCATCGACCAGACCGGCGGTATCTCGATCGCGCAGCTTTCCGCCCGGGCGCGCCGGCTAAAACGCCAGCGCGGCCTCGACCTCATCGTCATCGACTATATCCAGCTGATGCAGGGTTCCAGCGCCAAGGCCTCGCAGAACCGCGTGCAGGAAATCACCGAGATCACCACCGGCCTCAAGGCGCTGGCCAAGGAGCTGTCCGTGCCGATCATCGCGCTGTCGCAGCTGTCGCGTCAGGTCGAAAGCCGCGAGGACAAGCGCCCACAGCTCTCCGACCTGCGTGAATCCGGCTCGATCGAGCAGGACGCCGACGTGGTGATCTTCGTCTATCGCGAGGAATATTATCTGAAGAACCGCGAACCCAAGCCCGGCACCGACGAATACATCAAGTGGGAACACGAGATGAACGAGATGCGCGGCAAGGCCGAAGTCATCGTCGCCAAGCAGCGCCACGGCCCGACCGGTTCGGTCAGCCTCGCTTTCCAGGGCGAATTCACCCGGTTTTCCGACCTCGCCGAAGAGCACCATATCGCGGAGAGGTTTGAGTAGCTTTTGGCCTACAGCCGCGCTCCGTCACACCCCCCTCTGGCCTGCCGGCCATCTCCCCCGCAAGGGGGGAGATCAGGAGCTTCGCGGGTGGCGCTCGCCTTGCGACGGTGGCGATTGGCGAAAGCATCGACGGCAGCCAATCTCCCCCCTTGCGGGGGAGATGGCCGGCAGGACAGAGGGTGTGCAGGATCACCCTCCTTCGGTCATTTGCGAGCAGCATCACTCCATGGCTAAATCCCGCGTCCAGTTCATCTGCCAGAATTGCGGATCGGTGCATCAGCGCTGGGCCGGCAAATGCGATGCGTGCGGTGAGTGGAATACCCTCGTCGAGGAAGGCACGTCGGGCGGCATCGGCTCGGGGCCTGCCAACACGCGCAATGCCCGCAAGGGCCGCGCCGTGGTGCTGACCAGTCTGTCCGGCGACATCGAGGATGCGCCGCGCATCATCTCGGGCATTGGCGAACTCGATCGCGCCACCGGCGGCGGTTTCGTGCGGGGCTCGGCGCTGCTGGTCGGCGGCGATCCGGGCATCGGCAAGTCGACGCTGCTCACCCAGGCTGCGGCAGCACTGGCGTCAAAAGGCCACCGCATCGTCTATGTCTCGGGCGAAGAGGCCGTCGCCCAGATCAGGCTGCGCGCACAACGGCTTGGCGTCGCCGACACACCCGTCGAACTTGCCGCCGAGACCAATGTCGAGGACATCCTGGCAACAATCGCCGACGGCAGAAGGCCGGACCTCGTCATCCTCGATTCGATCCAGACGCTGTGGACCGACATGGCCGATTCGGCGCCCGGCACCGTCACCCAGGTGCGCGCCGCCGCCCAGGCGATGATCCGCTATGCCAAATCCACGGGCGCCGCCATCGTTCTGGTCGGCCATGTCACCAAGGACGGCCAGATCGCGGGCCCGCGCGTCGTCGAGCACATGGTCGACGCCGTGCTCTATTTCGAAGGCGAAGGCGGCCACCACTACCGCATCCTGCGCACGGTGAAGAACCGTTTCGGCCCGACCGACGAGATCGGAGTCTTCGAAATGTCGGACAAGGGCCTGCGCGAAGTCGCCAACCCGTCGGAGCTGTTCCTCGGCGAACGCCATGCGAAGTCTCCGGGCGCCGCGGTTTTCGCCGGGATGGAAGGCACGCGCCCGGTGCTGGTCGAGATCCAGGCGCTGGTGGCGCCGTCGTCGCTGGGCACGCCGCGCCGTGCCGTCGTCGGCTGGGACGGCGCGCGGCTGTCGATGATTTTGGCCGTGCTCGAAGCGCATTGCGGCGTCCGCTTCGGCACCCACGATGTCTATCTCAACGTCGCCGGCGGCTACCGGATTTCCGAGCCGGCCGCCGATCTGGCGGTCGCCGCTGCACTGGTTTCGTCGCTCACCGGTCTTGCCCTTCCCGCCGATTGCGTCTATTTCGGCGAAATCAGCCTGTCGGGCGCGGTGAGGCCGGTTGCGCATGCGCAACAGCGCCTTAAAGAGGCCGAAAAGCTGGGTTTTGGAAGTGCGGTTCTGCCCTTGGGCAGCGAGGAGGTTGCCAATGGTACTGGTCCTGGCGGGATCGGGGCCGGCGCTTTCCAGCCAACCGAACTTGCCGATCTCGTGGCGCGCATAGCCGGCTCACGGCGCAGTCGTGTCGACGAGGAAGAATGACACGGCTCGGCCGAGCCGTGAAAAGACAATCGGAGTGGGGCGAACAACATGCCGATTACGCTGCTTGACGGAATTCTCGTCGGCTTCACCCTGGTCTCGGCGATGCTCGCCATGGTTCGCGGCCTGTCTCGCGAGATCCTGTCCGTCGTCTCCTGGGCCGCGGCCGCCGCAGCGGCGTTCTTCTTCTACAAGCCGGTGCTGCCTTACGTTCAGCCCTATGTCGAAAGTGACAAGATCGCCATGGCGGCGTCCGCCGGCATCGTCTTCCTCATCGCGCTGATCGTCGTTTCCGTCATCACCATGAAGCTTGCCGACTGGATCATCGATTCCAGGATCGGCGCGCTCGACCGTACGCTCGGCTTCCTCTACGGCGCGGCGCGCGGCATCCTCGTCGTCGCGGTGGCGCTCTTGTTCTTCAACTGGCTGGCCGGCGCCAAGGCTCCGGCCTGGATCGCCAACGCCAAGTCGAGGCCGCTGCTCGAAACCATCGGCGCCAAGCTGGAAAGCCTGCTGCCCGAGGATCCGGAAAACGCCATCCTGAAGAAGCTCAACCCGAATCAGCCGGCAGCACCTGAGACGCCCCCGGCAGCCGATGCACCGGCGGCGGATGCGCCGGCAGCCGGCGAGGATGCGCCCGCGCCCGACGACGAGACCGACGCTCCGGCCGACAATGCACCGGCACAGCCCGCCGCTCCGGCCCCGGCCGCGCCGGCAAACTGACCTGGAACGGTATGGCGCCCCAGCGCACGGAGTGCGTTGCTTTCGCGGCGCTCTCGCCTTATATGGCCATTTTAGCGGAGCTTGAGCCCCATGGCAGTTTCGAAGGCAGACGCAGACGACGTGCTTTCCGCCGAAGCAGACGATCATTTTCACGACGAATGCGGCGTGTTCGGCATTTTCGGCCGGCAGGACGCCGCGGCCATCGTCACGCTTGGCCTGCATGCACTGCAGCATCGCGGCCAGGAAGCGGCCGGCATCGTTTCCTATGACGGCACGCAGTTCCATGTCGAACGCCATGTCGGGCTGATCGGCGACACCTTCACCAAGCAGCACGTCATCGACAGCCTGCAAGGCAATCGCGCCATCGGCCACACGCGCTACGCCACTACTGGCGGTGCCGGCATGCGCAACATCCAGCCCTTCTTCGCCGAACTCGCCGATGGCGGCTTTGCCGTCGCTCACAACGGCAACCTCACCAACGCCATGACCGTGCAGCGCGCGCTGCAGAAGCAGGGCGCGATCTTCTCGTCGACCTCCGACACCGAGACGCTGCTGCACCTGGTTGCGACCAGCAAGGAGCGCGATTTGAATTCGCGCTTCATCGACGCCGTGCGTCAGGTCGAAGGCGCCTTCTCGCTGGTGGCGATGACCTCCAAGAAGATGATCGGCTGCCGCGATCCGCTCGGCATCCGGCCGCTGGTGCTCGGCGACCTCGACGGCGCCTGGATCCTGGCCTCCGAAACCTGCGCGCTCGACATTATCGGCGCCCGCTTCGTGCGCGACCTGAAGCCTGGCGAGATGGTCGTCGTGACCTCGAAAGGCATTGAGAGCCTGTTTCCGTTCGAGCCGCAGAAGACCCGCTTCTGCATCTTCGAATATGTCTATTTCGCCCGTCCGGATTCCTCGGTCGAAGGCCGCAACGTCTACGAGGTGCGCAAGCGCATCGGCGCCGAGCTGGCGCAGGAAAGCCCGGTCGAGGCCGATATCGTCGTGCCGGTGCCGGATTCCGGGACGCCGGCGGCGATCGGCTTTTCCCAGGCTGCCGGCATTCCCTTCGAGCTCGGCATCATCCGCAACCACTATGTCGGCCGCACCTTCATCCAACCCGGCGATTCGATCCGCCATATGGGCGTCAAGCTCAAGCACAACGCCAACCGCCGCATGATCGAGGGCAAGCGCGTGGTGCTGGTCGACGATTCCATCGTGCGCGGCACCACCAGCCAGAAGATCGTGCAGATGGTGCGCGATGCCGGCGCCCGGGAAGTGCATATGCGCATCGCCTCGCCGCCGACCAGTGCGTCGTGCTTCTACGGCGTCGACACGCCGGAGAAGTCGAAGCTTTTGGCATCGCGCATGTCGATCGAGGAAATGGCCGAATTCATCCGCGTCGATTCGCTCGGCTTCCTCACCATTGACGGGCTCTACCGCGCCGTCGGCGAAGCCGGCCGCGACAATGAGCAGCCGCAATTCTGCGACGCCTGTTTCACCGGCCAGTACCCGACCCGCCTGCTCGACTTCGAAGGCCACGACAATGTGCGCACGCTGTCGCTGCTGGCGAACAACGGGGCCTAAAGCCCAACTGCCATCCTTGAAAGCGCTCGCATGACCCTCGACCTCTCCGGCCGCGTCGCGGTCGTCACCGGTGCCTCGCGCGGCATTGGCTATTTCATCGCGAAAGAACTTGCCGCCGCCGGCGCGCATGTCATCGCGGTTGCCCGCACCGTCGGTGGGCTGGAAGAGCTCGACGACCAGATCAAGGCTGAACGCGCCAAAACCGGCAAGGGCGAAGCGACGCTGGTGCCGCTCGATCTTGCCGATATGGCCGGCATCGACCGGCTGGGCGGCGCCATTCACGAGCGCTGGGGCAAGCTCGACATACTGGTGGCCAATGCCGGCGTGCTCGGCGTCATCTCGCCGATCGGCCACGTCGAGGCGAAAACCTTCGAGAAGGTCATGACCATCAACGTCACATCGACCTGGCGGCTGATCCGCTCAGTCGACCCGCTGCTCCGGCTGTCCGACGCCGGCCGCGCCATTCTCATGTCCTCCGGGGCCGCGCATTCGGCGCGCGCCTTCTGGGCGCCCTATGCGGCGTCGAAGGCGGCGGTCGAAGCCATGGCGCGCTCCTGGGCGCATGAGACGCAAAGCCTGCCGCTGCGCGTCAATGCCGTCGACCCCGGCGCCACGCGCACCGCCATGCGCGCGCAGGCGGCACCCGGCGAGGATCCGGAGACGCTGCCGCATCCCTCAGAAATTGCGAAGCGCATCGTGCCACTGGCGAGCCCCGAGCTGAAAGAGACAGGGCTGATCTTCCAAGCCAGGAACCAGCGCTTCGTCGCCTACCGGCAGCCGGAATAAACCGGCTTGAAGCGGGATTAAACAGGCCTCCAGTTACGTTTCTTCGAATGTAGGACATTCGAAACCGGAGGACCGACATGCGCAGACTTCTTCTCGTTGCCGCCGCAGCGCTTGCAGCCACAGCTGGCGCAGCCCTCGCCCAAGACGCCAAGATGAGCTTCTTCGTCACCAGTGTCGGGTCCGGCAAGGGCGCCGATCTCGGCGGTCTCAAGGGTGCGGACGCCCACTGCGCGTCGCTGGCGGAGGCGGCCGGGGTTACCGGCAAGGAATGGCACGCCTATCTCTCGACTGCCGACGTCGATGCGCGCGACCGCATCGGCAAGGGTCCGTGGGTCAATGCCAAGGGCGAAAAGATCGCCGATGACGTCGCCTCGCTGCACAGCGACACCAACGCCATCACCAAGCAGACGGCATTGAACGAGAAGGGCGAAGTGGTCAACGGCCGTGGCGACAAGCCGAACCGGCACGACATTTTGACCGGCTCGAAGCCCGACGGCACCAAGATCGCCGACCAGACTTGCGGCGCCTGGACGCTAAGTGGCGCGGAGGGCGCGGCGATGATGGGCCATCACGACCGCACCGGCCTTGATGAGTCGGCGGCGGCGAAATCCTGGAACTCCTCGCACGCCTCGCGCGGCGGCTGCAGCCAGGAGGCGCTGAAAGGCACCGGCGGCGACGGTCTGTTCTACTGCTTTGCGGTGTACTGAGAGACGTGTGGGGAGCGGTTCTGTTCACGGGTCTGTGATGATCCGGCAGGGCCCTCCCCCGTCGCCCTGCTTTCGCCATCAGCCGGGAGTTGCTAGGGTCGATCCGAATCCGACATCCAGCAAAGCGAGGAATTCCCATGGCTGCTCCCAGCGTAGCATTGGTCTGGTACCTGGTGATCGCCGGCCCGCAAGGCGGCATGGTGGTGCTGCCCAGCACCTTCGACACCCGCGAACAATGCACCAACGCCATCACCGAATACCAGAAGCAGCCGACCCCGGCCGGCTGGGCGGTGAACTGCGTGCCAAGCGCCTCGCCCTTCACCGACGAAGGTGATGCGGAAGAGCCCGCGGCGCAATAGCCTAATCTCCCCCCTCGAGGGGGAGATGGCCGGCAGGCCAGAGGGGGGCGGTACGTCCTGACGCGACGCCCCTTCGCCGACAGAAGAAGTTGGCGCTCTACGCGCGGCGACCCCCTCTGCCGCCTTCGGCGACATCTCCCCCTCAAGGGGGGAGATCAGCGCTGCGCTGAAACCCTCATCTCCGGCTTGCTGTTGATCGTCTGGAACACCACGCAATAGCGTTCCGTCAGCTTGATGAGCGAATCGATGCGCTCCTGCGGCTCGTCGGTGTCGAGGTTGAAATTCAGCCGGATGGCGCGGAAGCCGACCGGGGCATCCTTGGCCACACCCAGCGTGCCGCGAAAATCGAGATCGCCCTCGGCCTCGACGGTCGCCGCGCCGAGCCTGAACTCCAGCGCCGTCGCCACCGCCTTCAGCGTCACGCCGGCGCAGGCGACCAGCGCCTCGAGCAGCATATCGCCCGAACAAAGTTCGAGCCCGGAGCCGCCGGTTGCCGGATGCAGCCCGGCCACCGCCAGCGCCCTGCCCGTCTCGACCTTGCAGGCGATCGACTGGTCGTCGATCGAACCCCTGGCGCGAAGCGTGATCAGCGCCTGCGCGGCATCGCCGCGATAAGCCTCCTTGAGCGGCGCCTGCATGGCTTTGAGTGCGGTGGCGTCCATGATCTGTCCTTTCGAGTCCTTCACGCTTTGATAGCACTGATATGCCGGCGGGACAGAGGGGCCACGACGTCGCGAATAGTTACTTTGACTTCGACCGCCTAGACCATACCTATGCGGGAGCCATTCCGGAGGTGTCATGCGTGCCAAGCTGAAGCTTATTCCCGCAATTCTCCTGGTGCTTGTCGCCTTCGCGCAGCCCGGCCTCTCCGAAACGCCCGAGCGCCCCGCCCCTGCCGGCGGTGTGCTGTCGCTGCTGCCGGCGCCGCAGATCACCAGCCATTCGATCACCATTGCCGGGCGCAAACTCGACTACCAGGCAAAGGCCGGCACGCTGTCGCTGCTTTCCGGCAAGGGCGAGGTCACGGCGGAAATCTTCTATGTCGCCTACACGCTGCCGCCGGCGGCGGGCGCGGAGAAGGCTCGCCCTATCACCTTCGTCTTCAATGGCGGCCCCGGCGCGGCGTCCGCCTATCTGCATCTCGGTGCACTCGGTCCGCGCATCATCGCGACCGGGGCCGATGGGCAATTCCTGCCACCGCCGCAAAAGCTGATCGACAATCCGGACAGCTGGCTCGACATGACCGATCTCGTCTTCGTCGATCCGGTCGGCACCGGCTACAGCCGCGAGGCACCCGGCCAGGACACGAAGGACTTCTGGGGCGTCAGCCAGGACGCCAGTTCGATCGGCGCCTTCATCCGGCTCTATCTCGCCCAGAACGGCCGCACCGGATCGCCGCTCTTCCTTGCCGGCGAAAGCTATGGCGGGTTCCGGGCAGCACTGCTTGCCAGAACCCTGCAGGAAGATGTCGGCCTGAGCCCGAACGGCATCGTGCTGATCTCGCCGGCGCTGGAATTCACGCTGGTGCTGCCGGACGAGTTTCAGCCGCTGCATTGGGCGCTGGAACTGCCCTCGCTGGCGGCGGTGCGGCTGCGCAGCGAAGGCGTCAGCGGCGAGGCGCTGCGCGAGAAACTCGCCGAGATCGAGCACTATGCGTTGGGTGACTACCTCACCGCTCTGACCAGCGGGCTGGAACAGGGCGGGCGGCTGGCCAGCCAGCGCGTGGCCGAGATCACCGGCCTGCCGCTCGAGCTCGTGCAGCGCAATTTTGCTCGCATCCCGACCGGCCTTTTCGCGCGCGAATTCCAACGCGCCGGCGGCAAGGTGCTCAGTCCTTATGACGGCACGATCGCCACCAGCGATATCGCGCCGGAGAGCGCGCGCATCGCCGGCCCGGATCCGGTGCTCGACCGCAGCGTGCCGGCATTGACCTCGGCCTTCGTCTCCTATGCACGCGACGAGCTGAATTTTCGCACCGATGTCAGCTACCGGTTGCTCAATGGCGACGTCACTCACAATTGGGACTACGGCAGCTCGCGGCAAGGCTATGCCGGGGTGATGGACGATCTGCAGCGCGCACGTTCGCTGAACCCGGCGCTCGGCGTGGTGATCGTCAATGGCGAAACCGACCTGGTCACGCCCTATCTCGCCTCGCGCTATCTGGTGAACCAGCTTCCGACGCTCGGCGGCGCAAAACCCATCCGTCTCGACGTCGTCGAAGGCGGCCACATGATGTATTTCCGGCCCGACGGAAGGCGCGCGCTGAAGGAGGCCGTTGCGGAGCTCTACCAGGTAACGCAGTGAGGTGGGGAGGTCACGAACCGGTTCCACTGCTGGCCGTTGGCGGACGGCGCCCGGAGAGGGCTTCAACCGCGTCTTCGATGCCGACAACCTGGTGCTCGACGTCCTCCAGATACAATCGCCCGGCCACAATCTGACCGTCGATGATCTCGAACAGCGTGACCCCGCGCACCTCGAAGGGTTGCCCGTCGCTGCGAGTCCCTGACCAATGCCATTCGATCCAGGTCGTGTCACCGTCTTGGACCGAGCGCGTGACCGCCGCGTGGAAGTCAGGTATTCCCGTGAACATGGCCTCCCAGTTGGCGCGCATCTGGTCACGCCCAACGAAGGCTCTGCCCGGGTGCGCCGGCTGTACGCTCCGATAGTTCTCGTGGATGAGAGCGGTGACAGCGTCGAGATGATGCGCGTTCATCGCCGTCACCAGTCGATCGATCACTTCGGTCATCGAAACTCCCGGACTTATGCAGCGCACGTATTGGCGCGCCCTCTCCGTAGTCCGCTGCCGGGGTGAGCCGCGCCGATCAATCCGCGAGCCTCAAAATTACCTGATTGGGCTGGGGCCGTCCAGCATTGCAAGACGCCGAACATGCGCGTCCGCCGCCGCGCGCAATAGCGTCAGCGACCAGTGTTAAGTGGCTTTTGTCCGCGTAAAAGCCCTTTGTAAGCATCAGCGAATGCCGCCGGCCCTTGCCCCAACGTAAGCCCGAAGCTGGCGCAGAGGCGCGCCGGCTGTGCCATGGGATGATGCCCTGCTGACAGCAAGGTGTCAGGACAGCAAGCGTAGTCTGGTGACATGACGGATTCCCTCGACAAGCCCGACACGCTCATGAACAGCGCGGCCAGCATCGCCGCCGAGCGCACGCTCGGCATCGCCCTGGTCTCGGCGTCGGCCGTCGCATTCGCCCTCACCGGGGTGTTGACCAAATCAATCCATGCCGACCCGCTGACCATCACTTGCTGGCGCGGCTTTGTCGGCTCGATCCTGATCACCTTCTATGTGCTGTGGCGGCGCCGCCGCTCCGGCGGGCGGGAAAGCTTGCGACTCGGTTGGCGCGGCTGGTTGCTGGCGGTTGAGGGTGCGACGGCCAGCATCGCCTTCATCTCGGCGTTCAAGTTCACCTATGTCGCCAATGTGGCGGTCATCTATGCCACAGCGCCCTTCATCACCGCGCTGCTCGCCTTCGTGCTGGTGCGCGAGCCTTTCCGGGCGCAGACGCTTATTGCTGCAGCAGTGTCGTTGTGCGGCGTGGCGATCATGGTCGGTTCCGGCTTCGGCAGCGGCCATCTGTTCGGCGATGGGCTCGCACTGCTGATGACCGCCGGCAGCGCGCTCTACATGATCATGGTGCGCGCCTTTCGCGACACGCCGGTGGTGTGGGCGGGCGCGGTGTCGGCCTTCCTTTTGTTCGTGTTCGGCTGGTTCGTCACCGACCCGCTGACGGTTTCGGCCCACGATGCGGTGCTGCTCGTCGCCTTCGGAGGATCGTTTGCCGCGGCGTCGATCCTGTGGACGGAAGGCTCGCGGCTGATCCCGGCGCCCGAATCCGGCCTGCTCGGTGCCGCCGAAGTGCCTTTCGCGATCCTGTTCGCCTTCCTGTTCCTAGGCGAAATTCCGCCGACCGCCAGCCTGGCCGGCGGCGCCGTCGTGCTGTGCGCGGTTTTTGGCCATGCCGGTCGTGATTGGCTGGTGGCGAGAAATAGGGCAACCCCATAATTATTTTCGGAGTCATGGAACCATCATCCGGCTCAGGCATTATTGGTGCGACGGGTCACCCCCCAAGTCCCCCCAAACCCCTCGACCCGTCCTACTTAAAGCCGATCGTAAAGGTCGGCTTTTTCTTTGGATATCAGCCGGCAAGGGGAAATCAGCCGGTAAGGCCGGGCAAAGCGAGATTGTCGCTGAGCAAGGCGGCAAGGTCGCGCGCCGGCCGTTCGGCACCCTGGCCGAGCCTTATGGCGAATTGCGCAATGGGCACCGGCGGCAGGCCGAGCTCGCGCGGTGCTTCGACGATGCCGGAATGGGCAAATCGCGCCGTGCGCAAGGTCAGCGCGATGCCGGCGTTGACCGCGGTGCGCAGGCCGGCAAGGCTGGCGCTGCCGGCGGCGATGCGGTAGCGGCGGCCGGCTGCATCGAGGGCTGCGAGAGCCGCTTCGCGAAAGCCGCAATAGGGGTCGAGCAGCGCCAGCGGCAATTCCTCTTCCCGCACGGCAAGCCCCTTTTGCGAGCACAGCCACAGCATCGGCTCACTGAACAGCCCGACTTCGTCATTGGCCGGGGTTTTGCGCATGATGATGGCCAGGTCGAGCTGCCCGGCCCGCAGCGCCTCGCCAAGCTCGGCCGAGCGGCCGACGCGCAGTTCGATCCTGACGCGCGGATGGCTGGTCGCAAAGGCCCTTAGGAGCTCTGGCAAGCCGCTGTCGGCGAAATCCTGCGTGGTGCCGATGGCGACGCGGCCGGCGGCGCGCGCGCCTTTCAGTGCCAGCCAGGCCTCGCTGTGCACGGCAAGGATGCGACGGGCATGGCCGACCAGATCCTCGCCGGCCGACGTGAGCCCGCGGCCGCGGCCCTGCGCCACCAGCAGCGGCTCGCCGACGATCTCCTCCAGCCGCTGCATCTGGGCGGTCACCGCAGAGGGCGAGCGGCCCACGCTCGATGCCGCATGTGCTAACGAGCCGCCATCGACAAAGGCAAGGAAGGTTTTGAGCAGATCAGGGTCGAGCGCTTGCATACTTCGATAATACAGAACCTTTCGTTCGAAACAATTCGATTTTTTTGATTCTAGGATGATGGCATGGTCTCTCCAACGGCAAACAGACGCCGCTCAACCAAAGGAGAGAAAAATGCCGATCATCAACATCAGCGTCACCGGCAAGCCCGACGCCAAGCTGTCCGCCGCTATTGCCAAGGAAATCACCGGCCTGACCGCAACCCATCTGCGCAAGGATCCGACGATCACCGCCGTCGCCGTCAGCTATGTCGACCCGCAGCACTGGTTCGCCGGCGGCAAGTCGCTGGCCGAGCACGGCGCCAACACCTTCTGGCTCGACATCAAGGTGGTTGACGGCACCAACACCAAGCTGGAGCTGGAGGCCTATCTGAAGGCGGTCTTTGACGCTTTTGGCCAGTTGCTGGGTGGCGTGCATGAGGAGAGCTATGCTTTCGTGCACGAGGTGCCAGCGGCTGCCTACGGTTATGGCGGCAAGAGCCAGGAGTTCCGGTTCATCAGCGGGCGGTTGAAGGCGGCTTGAGGAAGCCAACGAGCGCAGCGCCCGCCCCTCATCCGCCCTTCGGGCACCTTCTCCCCGTGAACGGGGAGAAGGAAAAAGGCTCGACATTGACCTTGCCCCCCATTGCGTTACCCTCTGCTGTGAAGCGGACGAAGAGCCGCGATACCGGAACGTTGGGAGAGACGCGGCATGATCCTGACACTGGCGCTGCTTGCAGGCCTCGTGCTGGCCTGGCTGCTGATTGCCGCGATCGAGACCTTTCGCCTCGACCTGCGCTTCACCCAGGCGCTGCTCTACGTGCCGTTCAAGCTTGCCTACCAGATCGAGGACCGGCGCATCCGCATTGCCCGCAACGCGCCGACGCCGGTGATCTATGTGGTCTCGCACCAGTCGCGCTTCGAGCCGGCACTGATGCTGTCGCTGCTGCCTGACGACACGCTGCACATCTTGGACGGGGCCTCGGCGCGCTCGCTCTGGCTCGAGCCATGGCGCGAGCTTGGCCGCACCATTGCCTTCAACGCCGAGCATCTGTTCGTCAGCCGCCGGCTGGTCAGGGTGCTGAAGGGCAAAGGCCGGCTTGCCGTCTATCTGCCCGACGACGTCGAGCCCGATGTGAAGTCATTTCGCCTCTTCCGTGCCGTTACCCGCATTGCCATGCAGGCCGACGCCACCATCGTGCCGATCTTCGTCGCCGGCGCGCGCGACCTGCCGGTGTCCCTGACGCCAAAAGACCGGGCGCCCCGCCGCTGGTTCCCACAACTGTCGATCAGCGTGCTGGAGCCGATGACGATTGCCGAACTGGTGGCGCGCAATCCCGGCCAGGCTTCCAACACCAATGCGCTGTTTGACCGCATCGCCGAGGCCAGGCTTTTCGGCAGCAACCTCGATCGCGGTCTGTTCCTGGCCATGCGCGATGCAGCGGACCGCACCGGTGCCTCGCATCCGATCATCGAGGATGTGATCAGCGGCTCGCTCAGCTACCGAAAAATGTTCATCGGCGCGCGCGTGCTCGGCCGCCGTTTCGAGGCGGTGACAGCACCCGGCGAAGCGGTCGGGGTGTTGCTGCCCAACGCCAATGGCGTGGTGCTGTCCTTTGTCGGCCTGCTTTCGGCCGGCCGGGTAGCGGCGGTGATCAACTACACCGCCGGGCCGGCGAGCGTCACCGCCGCGGTGCGCACGGCGGTCATCCGCACCGTCATCTCATCGCGCGCGTTCGTCGAGAAGGCCGGGCTTGCCGACATCATTGCCGCGGTCGAGGCCGGCGGCGCCAAAATGCTGTGGCTGGAGGATGTGCGCGCAAGCATCACCGCCCTGGAAAAGCTCACCGCCGCAGTGCTGTGGCGGTTCCCGCTGCAACGGCAGGACGCCGCCAAGCCGGCGGTGATCCTGTTCACCTCAGGCTCGGAAGGCACGCCCAAGGCCGTGGTGCTGTCGCACCGCAATCTCCACGCCAATGCCATGCAGGCCGAGGCGCGCATCACCATCTCGCCGTCCGACATACTGCTCAACGTTCTGCCGGTGTTTCACTCTTTCGGGTTGACCGGCGGCACCATCCTGCCTTTGGTGACCGGGGTAAAGCTGTTCCTCTACCCCTCGCCGCTGCACTACAAGATCATCCCGGAGATCGCGCGCAAGGTGAAGCCGACCGTCATGTTCGGCACCGACACGTTCCTCGCCAATTACGCCCGCACCGCCAAGGACGGCGATTTCTCCAGCCTGCGCTTCGTCGTTGCCGGCGCCGAAGCGGTGAAGCCAGAGACGCGCCGCGTCTACCGCGAGCGCTTCGATGCCTCGATCATCGAGGGGTTCGGGCTGACGGAGGCAGCTCCCGTGGTTGCCGTCAACACCGCCATCCATGGCCGCGACGGCACAGTCGGGCGGCCGCTGCCGGCGATGCGCATGAAGCTGGAACCGGTCGAGGGCATCGAAGACGCCGGCAGGCTGTGGCTCGACGGGCCGAATTTGATGATGGGCTACATGACGGCGGACCGCCCCGGCGAATTGCAGCCGCTGGACGGGTGGCATGACACCGGCGACATCGTCTCGGTCGACCGCGAGGGCTTCATCACCATTCGCGGCCGGGCCAAACGCTTCGCCAAGATCGCCGGCGAGATGGTGTCGCTCGGCGCGGTCGAGATGCTGGTGCAGTCGCTGTGGCCGGAAGAGCGACATGCGGCGGTGGCGGTGCCGGACAAAAGGCGCGGCGAGCGCATCGTGCTGGTCACCACCGCGGACGACGCCGATCCTGACGAATTGCGCAAGTTCGGCAAGCAGGCCGGTGCTGCCGAGCTGATGGTGCCCAACGACATCGTCAAGGTCGAGGAGATCCCGGTGCTGGGCTCGGGCAAGACCGACTATGTCTCGACCCGCAAATTGGCTATCGAACGGCTGGGGCTGAGTGCTGCGGCCTGAGAGGCCCTCGTCTAAAAGACCGCCGCCGACAACAGCATGATAAGACCGACCCCCATCATCAGCAGGCCCGGCCAGTTCTGCGACAGGCCGAAGAAACCGAGCCCGCGCCGCCGCGGCTCAAGGGTCGGGCCTGTCGTTGCGAGATTTGGCGCTGGGCGATCCGGCGTCGCGGGAGAGGACTTCGGATCGCTGAGCCGCCCGCGCCCGATGACCGCGCCCGCCATGTACACAACGCCAGCGACAGTGAGCAACGCGCCGATGAGGATGACAGCCATTTCTCCTCGCTCTCCAGGGCCTGCCTGACGCAAGTCGCTTGCGGGATTAGCGTTTCGGCGACGCCGCACCTCGCCGCTCATGCCTACCGCTATAGCGCGACGGCTTCTCCCGGTCGTCTATTGAGACACAACGGTCAAGATGCCCGGCAGGTTCCGACAGGGGCCTGTCAGCCAATATCCGAAGGTGGAACCTTCTCGCCTTCGCGCTTGGCACGTTTCGAGTACGCCCGCACGGAAAACGGCAGGAAGATGAGATAGCCGGCGACCGAGGCGGTCAGCGTGTACCAGGGATAGGTCATCAACAGCAGCACGTAGAGCACGACCGCGAGGATGATCGGCAGCACCTTGTCGCCCGGCACTTTCAGGCTCTTGCCGGAATAGACCGGCAGCCGGCTGACCAGCAGGAAGGCGACCAGGATGGTGAAGCCGGTGGCGACGAAGGCGGCCGGGCGGCTGGGCTCAACGCCAACGCGCAGGAACGACAGATAGAGCGGCAGCATGACCAGCACGGCGCCCGCCGGCGCCGGCACGCCGACGAAATATTCGCTCTGCCAGATCGGGCGATCATTGTCCTCGTCGAGCACGTTGAAGCGCGCGAGCCGTAAGCCGCAGGCGATGGCGAACAGCAGTACCGCGATCCAGCCCGGCGATCCTGCGCGGTCAAGCAGGAAAGCATAGAGCACCAAAGCGGGCGCGACGCCGAAATTGACGATGTCGGCGAGCGAATCCATCTGCGCGCCGAATTTGGACGTCGCCTTCAGCATGCGCGCCAGGCGCCCGTCTATGCCGTCGAGGAAGGCGGCGAGCAGCACCATCACCACCGCCGGCTCGAAACGGCCTTCGAAGCCGAAGCGGATCCCGGACAGACCGGCGCAGATGGCAAGCACGGTGACCAGATTGGGCAGCACCATGCGCATCGGGATTTCGCGGATGCGCGGGCCGCCGCTGCCATGTGCCTCGAACTTTTTGAACGGCGCGCCCACGCTTACGAGATCCTGACGAGCGGGGTTGCGGCGATGCCGCCGAACTCGGCGAGCACCGTTTCGCCGCCGACCGCGGTCTGACCGACGGCGACACGCGGCACGGCGATGGAAGGCAGGAAGACGTCGACGCGCGAGCCGAAGCGGATCAGGCCAAAACGTTCGCCAATGGCGATCGAGCCGCCGGTCTCGGCCCAGCAGACGATGCGCCGCGCCACGAGGCCAGCAATCTGCACGGCGGCGACGGTGCCATTGGGGCTGTCGATGACCAGGCCGTTGCGCTCATTTTCCGAACTTGCCTTGTCGAGTTCGGCGTTGAGGAATTTGCCCGGCCGGTGCTCGATTTTCGTGATGCGACCACGCACCGGGGCGCGGTTCACATGGCAGGAAAAGACGTTCATGAACACCGAGATGCGGGTCATTTCGGTATTGCCGAGGCCGAGCTCGCGCGGCGGCACCGCCGGCCCGACCGCCGAGATGATACCGTCGGCAGGGCTGACCACCAGCCGGTCGTCGACCGGCGTGACGCGCTCGGGATCGCGGAAGAAATAGACGCACCAGGCGGTCAGGATCAGGCCGATCCAGAACAGCACAGAGGAGAAATAACCGAGGAACAGCGTGCCCGCGCCGAAGGCGGCGATGAACGGATAGCCCTCGCGATGGATCGGAACGAAGGCATTCTTGACCGAGTCGACGAGGCTCATCGGATGGGGCTCATAGGATGGGGGCGGTCCCTGTTTCAGGTCCGGCCTCAATACCGGAAAGGCTCCGCTGTCGCAACGCAACATTGGAAAGGCTGCATCGGGCACGGCCGGAACGTTCTTTCCGAGCGAAAGATCGGTAAACCTGCTGTCGGCGAACCGCCCCCTCGCCCGTCCTTGGTGAGCGATCTTCGTCCTTGCCATGAAGACGCTCACAACAAGGAGTTTCCCAAATGCAAAACCCCACTCAAATGCGGCTTGTTGCTGAAGGCCTCGCTTTCGGCGAGTCGCCGCGCTGGCATGACGGACGGCTGTGGCTCTGCAACTGGGGCACCGGCGAGATCTTCGCCGTCGATACCGATGGCAACATCGAGACCATGCTCAAAATATCGGCCACCCTGCCCTATTCCATCGATTGGCTGCCGGACGGACGGCTGCTGGTCATCTCGGGGCGCGAAGGATTGCTGCTGCGGCAGGAGTTGGATGGAGAATTGGTCACCCATGCCGATCTTCGATCGCTGTCGAACAGCCCTTGGAACGAGATCGTCGTCGACGGGCGCGCCAACATCTATGTCAATGGCGGCGGGCCGGCGCCGGCACCGGGAGAGCATTTCGGGCCGGGCACCATCGTACTGATCACGCCCGACGGCACAATCCGCCAGGTGGCGGACAACATCGCCTTCGCCAACGGCATGGCCGTGACGCCCGACAACAAGACACTGATCATCGCGGAATCGCATGCCAACCGGCTGACCGCTTTCGACATCGCTGCGGACGGCAGCCTTGCCAACCGCCGCGTCTGGGCCGATCTCGATGGCTTTCCCGACGGCATCTGCCTCGATGCCGACGGTGCTGCCTGGTATGCGGATGTTCCCAACAAGCGCTGCGTGCGGGTGCGCGAGGGTGGTGAGGTCCTGCAGACCGTGGCGGTCGATCGCGGCTGCTTTGCCTGCATGCTGGGCGGATCCGATGGCACGACGCTGTTCATCGCCGCCGCCGAATGGCGCGGCTTCGAACACATGGTCAGCGATGCGCGCTCCGGCCAGGTGCTGAGCGCCGAAGCGCCTGCACCTGGCGCGGGCTGGCCGTCTTATAGTCCCGGAATCCGCTGATAGTTTGCGATATCGGCACGAACACCGAGCCGGGTCAGCGTCGCCTGCCGGTCGAAGCCTGCCCGCTCCTGTGCCGCCTTGACGATCGGCACGACATTGTCGACGGCCGCCTGGTTTTGCCACTCGACGATGGTGACGAGGTTGAATTCGCCCGGCCCCGAGAATTGCTCGAGCACGAAATCCCGCACGAAGCCTTGCTGCAGACGCAGCAATTCATGCGTTGCCCTGACTTTGCTGAGGATCTCTTCGCGTGCCTCGGCAGGAACGACGAATTTGTCGACCCTGAACACGGCTTCACTGCCAAGCTGTTGATTGAGTTGATCCATTTCAATTGTCTCCGTTCTTGAACGACTTGGGTTCGGTGGCTCAGGAACGGGTTTGCGATCTCAACTTAGGTTGAGGTCAAGAGGGAATTTTTGGTGAAGGGTGGCGCGGCAGCGACGCTGCAAATCTCCCCCCTTGAGGGGGAGATGGCCGGCAGGCCAGAGGGGGTCGGTTCGGCTGGACGCGACCTTCTTGCGAGCGATGAAGGTTAGCGCTCCACGCGCAACGACCCCCTCTGTCGCCTTCGGCGACATCTCCCCCTCAAGGGGGGAGATTGGCGCTCCACCGCTTAACTCACCTCCGAAGTCCGTCTGCGCACAATCACCCCAAGCTCATCGCTCTCGCGCGCAATACGCAGCCTCTCCTCAGCTTCTGTCGCTTCGCGCTGGCGGTCCCACATCGAGGCGTAGAGGCCGTGTTGGCGCATCAGCTCGGCATGGGTGCCGCGTTCGGCGATCTCGCCGTCCTTGAGCACGATGATCTCGTCGGCGGTGATCACCGTCGACAGCCTGTGCGCAATGACGATGGTGGTGCGGCCCTTGCTGACCAGGTCGAGCGCCGCCTGGATCTCCTGTTCGGTGTGGCTGTCCAGCGCCGAGGTCGCCTCGTCGAGCATCAGGATCGGCGGCGCCTTCAAAATGGTGCGGGCGATCGCCACGCGCTGCTTTTCGCCGCCCGACAGTTTTAGCCCGCGCTCGCCGACCATCGAGCGGTAGCCTTCCGGCAGCCGTGAGATGAACGGGCCGATCTGGGCGAGTTCCGCGGCCTTCTCGACGTCCACCTCGCTGGCGCCGACGCGGCCGTAGCGGATGTTGTAGGCGATGGTGTCGTTGAACAGCACGGTGTCCTGCGGCACCATGCCGATCGCGCCGCGCAGGCTCTGCTGCGTCACATCACGGACATCCTGGCCATCGATCAGCACCTGGCCGCCCTGGACGTCATAGAAGCGGAACAGCAGCCGCGAGATCGTCGACTTGCCGGCGCCCGACGGGCCGACAATGGCCACCGTCTTGCCGGCCGGAACCTCGAAGGAGATGCCCTTCAGGATCTTGCGGTTCGGATCATAGGCAAAGTGCACATCGCGGAATTCGACCTTGCCGGCCGAGACGGCAAGCGGCTTGGCACCGGGCTTGTCGGTGATCTCCTGCGGCACGTCGAGCAGGTCGAACATCTGCTCGATGTCGGTCAGGCCCTGGCGGATTTCGCGGTAGATGAAACCGATGAAATTGAGCGGCACCGACAGCTGCACCAGCATGGCGTTTATGAAGACGAAATCGCCGACGCTCTGCGTGCCGGCCTGCACCTCCAGCGCCGACATGCACATGACGATCACGGTGCCGAGGCCGAAGATGATGCCCTGGCCGAAATTCAGCCAGCCGAGCGAGGTCCAGATCCGGGTCGCGGCCATCTCATAGCGCGCCATCGAACGGTCGAAGCGCTCGGCCTCCATACCCTCATTGTTGAAGTATTTGACGGTCTCGTAGTTGAGCAGCGAGTCGATCGCCTTGGTGTTGGCGTCGGTGTCGCTGTCGTTCATGTCGCGGCGGATCGAGATGCGCCAGTCGCTGGCGCGAACCGTGAACCAGACATAGAGCCAGACGGTGAGCGCCACCACAGCCACATATTTCCAGCCATAGGTGTAGGCGAAGATGCCTGTGGTCAGCGCGAATTCGAGAATGGTCGGCGCCGTGTTGAGCATGATGAAGCGCACGATCGTCTCGATGCCCTTGGTGCCGCGCTCGATGATGCGCGACAGGCCGCCGGTGCGGCGCTCGAGGTGAAAGCGCAGCGACAGCTGGTGCATGTGAACGAAGGTGCGGAAAGCGAGCTGGCGCACCGCATACTGGCCGACACGGGCAAACAGCGCGTCGCGCAGCTGGTTGAAGCCGAGCTGCACCAGCCGCACGACATTGTAGGCGACGACCAGCATGACCGGCGCCAGCAGGAAGGACGGTAGCGGCGGCGGGGACTTGGCGTCGCCGGCCAGCGCATCGGTCGCCCATTTGAAGAAGTACGGACCCGCAACCAGTGTCAGCTTGGCAACGACCAGAAGCAGCGTCGCCCAGGTGACGCGTGCCCTGAGATCGGCGCGGTCGGCCGGCCACATATACGGCCACAGATTGCGCAAGGTGCTGAAGGTCGAGCTATCGGAAACGGTTTTTTCTGCCACTTGTCTTGCCTTTTGGGTGGGAGTTCAGCGGCCGGAGCAGCAGGAATTGACGAGCGCGGTCAAAGATGCGGAAACGTCTGCGAGCGCTGCGCGGTCGACCTCATAGCGCGAGCGCTGGCGGTCGGGCTGGAAGCGGACCAGGCCGGCCTCGACCAGGATCTTCAGATGCTGGGAAACGGTGGATTGCGCGAGGTCGAGATGATCGACCACCTCGCGGCAGCAGCAGGAATTGCTGGCCGACAGATGTTTCAGGATCTCGATGCGCGCCGGGTGTGAGAGTGCTGCAAAGCGAGCGGCAACCGCGCGGCTTTCGGGCGGTGCGCGGTTTGCCAAGTCTGGTTCGGTGAAAGAGTCGGCCATCGTTCATCGGCGATAGACGATGAACGGGCGCGGGGCAAGCTAACCCGATGGGCAGAAGGGCGGAACTGCTAATCTCCCCCCGTGTGGGGGAGATGGCCGGCAGGCCAGAGGGGGGCGCGAAGGATCGCGGCCTCTACTTCGCCTTCACCGGCGCCGTCGTCGCTTGCTCGCCCATCGACTTGAGGTCGGCGGCTTCGCCTTCCTTCGACTTTTCCGGGACCTTGAACACCTGCCCTGGCCAGATGCGGTCGGGATCGCTGATCTGGTCCTGGTTGGCGAGATAGATGGTCGAGTAGCGCACGCCATGACCATAGACCCGCCGCGAAATCCGCCACAGCGTGTCGTTGCGGCGTATGATGACGGCGCCGTCGGCATGTTCGAGTTTCGGCGCCACCTTCTCCGGCACGTCGGGCGTTGCTGCCGCTACGACAGCCGGAGCCTCGGTCGCCGGAGCGGCAGGAGCCCCTGCGGGCTCGGCCGGCGCCTCGGCAGCAGCCGGTGCGGCCGGCTTCGGTTCAGCCGGCTCGGCTGGCTTGGTCTCTGCAGGCGCCACGGCGGCAACCGCGTCGCCCGGTTCGCGCTCGAACGGCACGGCGGCGCGGGCCACCACCTTCACGCCGTCAGCATCGAGACCGTCGACATGGATGGTGTAGCTGCCAACCGGGATGTCGCGCGTCGCTTCGACCAGGAAATGGCCGTCCGGCGAGGTCAGCGCGTCGCCGAGCAGGATGTCGTTGGCGTAGGCGCGCACCTTGCGGCCGGCGTCAGCCAGACCGGCAACAAAGATCTTGTTGCCGTCGATCTCGATCGCCTCGACGACGATCTTGGGTTCGGCCACCGCCGCAGCCGGCGGTGTCGCCGGAGCCGGAGCGGCCGGCGCAGTTCCGGCCGGGGCGGCAGGTGCCTCAGCAGCAGGAGCAGCGGCCTGATCGCCGGCAGCCGGTGCCGCAGGCTTGGTCTCAGGCGCGGGAACAGTCAGCAGCTCGGCCGGCTTGCCCGGTTCCTCGACCATCGCCAGCACCTGACCGGCGGCATCCTTGGGAACCGAAACGACGGCAGTCTGCATCGAAGGCGTTACGACATCGCCAGTCGTCGAACGCAGCGCGATCGTATAGTCGCCGGGCTTGAGCGGATCGTCGAGGACGATGACGAAGGCGCCGTCCGGACCGGCGACGGTCGACCCGAGCACCGTCGAGCCGTTGAGGATTTCGACCTTTGAATTGGGCGCGGCATTGCCGGCAACGACGATCGAGCCGTTGCCTTCGACGCGTACGACATCGAAGCTCGGCACAACCGAGCCGGCCGCTGCCGGGGCTGTCGCGGGAGCTATTGCGTCGGCAGGCGCCGGTGCCGGCGTAGCCTTGGCATCGGTTGGGGCGGCAGGCGCCGGCGGCAGCCTTCCCTCGGTCCCGGAGTCGGCCGGCGGCGTCAGCGACGCAATCTCCGCCGGCGGCGTGGGATTGAGATACGGGTCGAGTGCACCCGATACATAGGCCGTTCCGACGACCGCGACGGTCCCACCCGCCGCGAACAGAAACGCCTTCAATGGATTAACAGCCATATTCCCTGCCCCTTAGCCACCTAACGCCGGTCTAGCGTGTTTTGCCGGAACCGACAAGAAAAAGCCCGGGCTTGTCAGCCTCTGGGGCTTGACCCCGCATTCAGACCCAATCACCAATCACGCATGAACACGATTCGATCCGTCTGCGTCTACTGCGGCTCGTCTCCGGGCCGCGATGATATCTACGCCAAGGCCGGACACCTGCTTGGCCGCTCCCTCGCCAAATCCGGCCTGCGACTGGTCTACGGCGGCGGCACCAAAGGCATTATGGGCGCCGTTGCCGACGGCGCGCTCAAGGCCGGCGGCAAGGTAACGGGCATCATTCCGCGCTTCCTCATCAACAAGGAGGCGACCGAAACCGCGCTTGACCGGCTCGACGAGTTGCTGATCACCGACAACATGCACGAGCGCAAGCACAAGATGTTCGAAAAATCCGACGCCTTTGTGGCGCTGCCGGGCGGCATCGGCACGGTCGAGGAGATCGTCGAAGTCATGACCTGGGGCCAGCTCGGCCATCACCGCAAGCCGATCGTCTTCGCCAACGTCAAAGGATTCTGGAATCCGATGCTGGCGCTGCTCGACCATATGTCGAGCGAAGGCTTCATTCACACCGCGCAGCGGGTCAAACCGTTGGTGATCGAAGACCCCGAAGCCATCGTCGCCGCCATCATGGTGGCGGGCTCGTCGGTCGATGCGCCGACGGAAGGCGTGCAGTCGGTGATTGATAAGATGTGAGGGGTTGGGCAGTAGGGATTGGGCAGTAGGCGTTGTGTCAGGTGCCGCGAGCGCCACCCCTACTGCCTATTGCCTACTGCCTACTGCCTACTGCCTCCCTCAACTCCGCAATCACCGCTCGCTTGTCCTGGCGCCGCCAGGCGAGATGGATCGAGACGGTGCGCTCGAACCAGGGCAGGTCACGAAACGCGATCCCTGACGGTGCTGCACTCCGGAGGCTTGCCTGTACCGTCGCCAGGCCGAGTCCGGCGCTGACCAGGCCGAGCGACGTCAGCGGATCGGCCGTCTCATAGGCAATGTCGGGCAGGAAGCCGGCCTTGGCGCAGGCCGCCAGGAACTGGGCGCGGTTGGTGTCGTCGGGCTGGCGCACCACGGTGATCCAGACGCGGCCGTCGAGATGGCCGGGCCGGATGTCGGCGACATCGGTGAGCGGATCATTCTCCGGCATTGCCAGCACCAGCGGTTCGCGCCGAACCAGCATGCCGGCAAGATCGGGATCGTCGGCGGACGGCGGGCCATAGACCAAGCCGAGGTCAAGCGAACGCTGGCGCAACCCCCCGAGTTGCACCGCGGAGCGCTGGTTCTTCAGCTGCAGGTGAAAATCCGGCCGGTCGCGGCGAAACTGCCGCAACATCCGGCTGACGAGGCCAGCATGCACCGCGCCCTCGACATAACCGATGGCGAGCCGCCCGACCGCACCGCTGCCAAGATTGCGGCCGAACTCCTCCAGACGCCGTGCATTGGCAAGCAGCGCCTGCGCCTCGACAAGGAAGGCCTTGCCTTCGGCATTGAGGTGGACGCGCTGCTTTGCCCGCTCGAACAGGGTGACGCCAAGCTGCGCTTCGAGCTGCATGATCTGGCGGCTCAGCGGCGATTGCGAGATGTGCAGGAGTTCAGCCGCGCGGCCGACAGTGCCGGCTTCGGCGACAGTTACGAAATAGCGGAGCTGGCGCAGGTCGAACATTTTTTCCTCCACCTCTTGTAGTCCTATAGGGTCTCAACTTTAGCCTAATCAGTCTTGGACAGTCTGACCAGCGGCGGCGATAGTTTGGGCATCGCAACCACAGGAGACAGAAAATGCAGTTCTTTGCCCTTCTCACCCGCAACACCGAACAGTTCAGCGACGCCGATTTCGCGCCGCTGCTGCCCAGCGAGGCCGAACAGCGCCGCACGCTCTATGCCGACGGCGCCGTGCGCCAGGTCTGGAACCGCGGCGATATTCCGGGCAGCGGCATGATGTTCGAAGCCGGCAGCGATGCCGACGTGCGCGGCCATCTCGCCACTCTGCCGCTGGTCAAGGCCGGCATGATGGACATTGCCGCAGTGGTGCCGCTCGCGCCCTATCCCGGGTTTGGGCCCAAGCGCTGAGCACGCCGCGAATACGCCGCCGGCGGCGATCCCTGCCGCCGGCCAATTTCTGCAGCGTCGCTGATCGACGGACTGTGATCGCCCTGTCAAGAAACTGTCACACAGAACCCGGTTAGCCCATGCTACGAATGACGTGCCGGCATCCGCGCACGGCGTGGTCGAAATCTGTACTTGGTCGAAATTTCTTGGCGAGGCGAGCCGTGAACATCGCTCTCAACGCGGAAGGCACCCCTCTGTCGCCTTACCTGCCCGACGAGCACGGGCTGTTCTTCATCTATCATTTCACCGCCGAGGGCCTGCGCACCAAGGACGCGGCCGAGGCGCAATGGACATGGCGCAGCTACCAGCTGTCCGATCTGCGCGCCCGTCGCGAGATCGCCGCCGAGCAGGCTTTGCCGGCGCCGGTGCGCGAAGCTTTCCTCGGCGCCAGCCAGGGCTGCCATATCGATCTCGAGGATGACTGGCTCTATGGCGACCTGCCGGATCTGCGCCACGACTATTCCGCGGAGGCGCGCGGGCTCGGCCATTTCCGCTTTGCCCTCAACGAAAAAATGCTGATCGGCGCGCGCAAGCAGCCACTGGAATCGGTCGATCTCATCCGCAAGGCGGTGGAGAGCGGATCGCGCAAATTCCGCGCCCCTGCCGACCTGATCGAGGCGGTGATGGGCCAGTCGCTCGACGGCATGGCGGCCGAGCTTCACGGCCTTGGCGATACGCTGGACGGCATCGAGGACCGCATCGTGCGCGACGCCTGGCACAGCGAGCGGCAGTCACTGGTCGAGGCGCGCCGTCAGCTGGTGGTCATCCATCGGCAGATGGCGACACTCACAAACCTGTTCCGCCATCTCGACCATTCGCATCGCAACGAGCTGCCTGACCCGATCAACGACATGGCGACAAGGCTCTCGCACCGGGCGCACAGGCTCTACCACGATGGCGAGCAGCTGCAGGCGCGCACCAGGCTGCTGCAGGACGAATTGATGGCCAAGCTGACGATGCAGTCCAACCAGCTGCTCTATGTGCTGTCGGTGATGACGGCGGTGCTGTTGCCGATGACGATCATTTCGGGCCTGTTCGGCATGAATGTCGGCGGCCTGCCGCTGGTCAACACGCCGATGGGATTCTGGGTGGTGTCAGCGGTTTCGATCGTGATCGCGGCGGCGACCTATCTGTTCGTCAGGCGGCTCGGGCGCATGTAGCGCCCATCAGAGGGTCACACCGTCGCTCGAAGATCCTCGGTGACGGTGCCGGCGGCAGCGACTTCCGCTTCATGATCCGGCTCACGCCAGGTCTCTGCGAGGCCCGCCGAATACCATTCCTGCATCGCCTGCAGACCGAGCAATTGCGCGGGATAGGCGGCCGCCGCGCCCTCGAAAGTGAGCCCATAGGACTGCACGCGAAACGCCACCGGGGCAAAGAAGGCGTCGACGGCGGTGAAATGGCCACCGGCCAGAAACGGCCCGCCGAACCGGGCGAGGCCATCGTTCCAGAGATCGCCCAACCGGAACAGATCATGCTTCAGCGCTGCCGACATCGGCAACGGTTTTACCCGCACGCCGCAACTCATCGGGCACTCGCTACGCAAGGCGGTGAAGCCCGAATGCATTTCGGCGGCGGCCGAACGGGCCCAGGACCGTGCCCTGGCCTCGGCCGGCCACACGCCGTGGTGGCGCTCGGCGAGATATTCGGCGATGGCAAGCGAATCCCACACCGCCCAGCCGTCATCGACCAGGCAAGGCACACGGCCACTGGGCGAGAAAGCCCGGTAGAGGTCGAAGCTCGACCCTGTCGGGAACGGCGTCAGCCGCTCCTCGAACGAGATGTCGAGGGTGCGCATCAGCACCCATGGCCGCAGCGACCATGACGAATAGTTCTTGTTGGCAATGTGCAGCACGTACATGCAAGTCTTCCTACTTCGGAGCCAACACCGCCGAGCGAATTTCACGGCCACGGAACATCGACCAGGAATACATCGCCAACGCTGCCCAGATCAGCGCGAAGGCAATCGCCTGCGTGGCGCCGAACGGCTCGTCGAAAATCAGCACGGCGATCAGGAACACCAAGGTCGGCGCGATATATTGCATGATGCCGATGGTGGAGAGACGCAGAAGCTTGGCGCCGAAGCCGAACAAAAGCAGCGGCACCGCGGTGACCGGGCCGCAGCCGATCAGCAGCGCCGTGTCCGTGGCGGTACTGGAGATGAAATGATCCTCGCCGTTGGCAATCAGGAAGACGATGTAGGCAAGCGCCGGCACCGACAGCAAAAGCACTTCGAGCAGAAAGCCCTGGCTCGGGCCGATCGGCAGCGTCTTGCGGAAAAAACCGTACGCGGCGAAGGAAAACGCCAGCGCCAGCGACACCCAGGGCAATTTACCGGCATCGACGGTCAGCACGGCAACGGCGATCGCCGCCAGCGCCACCGCCGCGATCTGCAGCCGGTCGAGCTTCTCGCCCAGCACCAGCGCACCGACAACGATGACGACCAGCGGGTTGATGTAGTAGCCGAGCGCGGTCTCGACCGTGCGGTCAACCGAGATCGCCCAGACATAAATGGCCCAATTGACTGAAATCAGCGTCGCCGTCAGCGCCGCCATGCCGAGGCTGCGCGGTGAGCGGATCGCCGCCTTGAAATCGGCAGTGCGGCCGGCCCAGACCAACACCGCGGCGGCAATTGGAACCGACCAGACGATGCGATGGGCGATCACCTCGATCAGCGGCAGATGCGCGACCGCCTTCATGTAAAAGGGCAGCAGCCCCCACAGCAGATAGGCGCCAAGCGCCAGCAGGAAGCCGCTGCGGGCCTTGGAGTCTGCGTCGGTCTGGGTTGTTTCATTGGCCATGGGCCAAGGCTATGGCCTAGGCGGCCATCCAAGACCATCGCAAAGTTGTGATGGATCAATGGACTTCCGCTGATGGTTCAAGGGCCGGGCCACCTCCCCCCGGGGCGAGGACCCAAGATTTACTCCGCCGCCACCAGCCCTGCCATCTCGCGGTTCTTCATCAGCTTGTAGACGATCGAATCCATCAGCGCCTGGAAGGACGCGTCGATGATGTTTTCGGACACCCCGACCGTCCACCAGCGGGCGCCGGTGCCGTCATGCGATTCGATCAGGACACGGGTGATGGCTTCGGTGCCGCCATTGAGGATACGCACCTTGAAGTCGGCCAGTTCCATGTCGGCGATCTCGCCCTGGAACTTGCCGAGGTCCTTGCGCAGCGCGATGTCGAGCGCGTTGACCGGGCCATGGCCTTCGGCCACCGACATCTTTTCCTCGCCATCGACCATCACCTTGACGATCGCCTCGGAGACCGTCTTCAGCTGGCCATTGGCATCGAAGCGGCGCTCGACCATGCATCGGAACGAGGTGACGTTGAAGAACTCCGGCAGGCCGTGCAGCATTTTGCGCGCCAAGAGCTCGAAGGAGGCATCGGCGCCTTCATAGGCATAACCTTCGGCCTCGCGTTCCTTGACCACAGATATCAAAGCGTCGAGCCGGTGATCGTCCTTCGGCACGTCGATGCCGCGCCGCTTCAGTTCCGCGAGGAAATTAGCCTTGCCGCCCTGGTCGGAGACCATGACGCGGCGGCGGTTGCCGACGGCTTGCGGCTCGACATGCTCATAGGTCGCCGGCTCCTTGGCGAGCGCCGAGGCATGGATGCCGGCCTTGGTGGCGAAGGCCGAGGCGCCGACATAGGGCGCCTGCGCCTCAGGCGCGCGGTTGAGCAATTCGTCGAAGGCGCGGGAAAGCCGCGAAATGCCGGTCAGCGCCTCGGCCGAAATGCCGGTTTCGAAACGGTCGGCGAACGCAGGCTTCAACGAAAGCGTCGGGATGATGGAGACGAGATTGGCGTTGCCGCAGCGCTCGCCGATACCGTTCAAAGTGCCCTGGATCTGGCGCACGCCGACCTCGACGGCGGCAAGGGAATTCGCCACCGCCTGGCCGGTGTCGTCATGCGCGTGGATGCCAAGACGATCGCCCGGGATGCCGCCGGCGATCACCTTGCCGACGATTTCGCGCACTTCCGAAGGCTGCGTGCCGCCATTGGTGTCGCAAAGCACCACCCAGCGCGCGCCGGCGTCGTAGGCGGTTTTGGCGCAAGCCAGCGCATAATCCGGATTGGCCTTGAAGCCGTCGAAGAAATGCTCGCAATCGACCATCGCCTCCTTGCCGGCAGTGGTTGCCGCTTCGACCGAAGCCTTGATGGAATCGAGGTTCTCCTCATTGGTGCAGCCAAGCGCGACGCGGACATGATAGTCCCAGCTCTTGGCCACGAAACAGATGGCGTCGGATTTCGACTGCAGCAGCGCCGCCAGGCCAGGATCGTTGGACGTAGACACCCCTGCCCGCTTGGTCATGCCGAAGGCGACGAATTTTGCCTTCGCCGTGCGCTTCTGCTGGAAGAACGCGGTGTCGGTCGGATTGGCGCCGGGATAGCCGCCTTCGACATAGTCCATACCGAACTCGTCGAGCAGCTTCGCAATCGCGATCTTGTCCTCGACGGAAAAGTCGATGCCCGGCGTCTGCTGGCCGTCGCGCAATGTGGTGTCAAAGAGATAGAGGCGTTGCTTTGTCATGGCTGCGTGGGTGCGTACGCACCCTCCTCTGGCCCGAAGGCCGATGTCATTTCTTTCCTGCGAACTTGTCCGTTGCCCTGATCAGCTGATCGAGGATTCCCGGTTCCGAATAGGCATGGCCGGCACCTTCGATGAGATGGAAATCCGCCTTCGGCCAGGCCTTGTGCAGCGCCCAAGCGTAGCGCGCCGGACACGGCATGTCGTAGCGACCATGGACGATGGTGCCAGGGATGTCCTTCAGTCTGTGCGCGTCGCGCAGCAGCTGTCCCTCCTCGAGCCAGCCGGCGTGAACGAAATAGTGGTTCTCGATGCGGGCAAAGGCGATGGCGAATTCGTCTTCGCCGAACTTGTCGCTGGTTTCCGGTTCCGGCAGCAGCGTGATCGTCTCGCCTTCCCACAGGCTCCACGCAAGGGCGGCTTCGAGCTGCGCCTTGCGGTCGGAGCCAACCAGCCGCTTGCGGTAGGCGGCCATCATGTCGCCGCGCTCGGCTTCAGGGATCGGCGCCTGAAAACGCTCCCACTTCTCGGGAAACATTTCCGAGACGCCGAACTGATAATACCATTCGAGTTCGGCGCGGGTGAGCGTGTAGATGCCGCGCACGACAAGCTCGCTGACGCGATCTGGGTGCGTCTCGGCATAGGCGAGCGCCAACGTCGAGCCCCAGGAGCCGCCGAACACCAGCCATGTTTCGAAGCCGCACATTTCGCGCAGGCGTTCGATGTCGGCGACGAGATGCCAGGTGGTGTTGGCCTCCAGCGAAGCGTTGGGCGTCGATTTCCCGCAGCCGCGCTGGTCGAACAGGATGACATCGTAAAGCTTCGGGTCAAACAGCCGCCGATGTTTTGGCGAGATGCCGCCGCCGGGACCGCCATGCAGGAATACCGCTGGCTTAGCGCCCTTGGTGCCGGAGCGCTCCCAATAGATGGTGTGGCCGTCGCCGACATCGAGCATGCCGGACTCGAACGGCTCGATCTCGGGATAGAGCCTACGCAAGGAACTGCCGTGGATCGTCATAGTTTCAAGCCCTGCTGCGGCCAGTTGGCCGTCTCGTGGTCGGGATGCTGGAAGGAGATGATCTGCTCCTGCCGTCGATAGAAGTCGGGATCATCGAGGATCGGCGCCTCGAAGATCTTCTCCACCCAAGGCAGGCGAGCCGCGTAGTTGACCTGGATCTGCGGCGCGAGATCCGAGCGGTCGTCGAAAGCACCGATGGCGATCTCCAGCGCGCCCGGCTGGCGATAGGTCAGCGGCGTGCCGCAGCGGGCGCAGAAGCCGCGATCGATATTGACCGACGACTGGAAGTAGCTCGGCTCCTCATGGGTCCATTCGACGCCGTCCTTCGGCACCGTCACCAGCGCGCCGAAGAAATTGCCGAACTGTTTCTGGCACATGCGGCAATGGCAGATGGACGGGCGCCCGAGCTTGCCCTTGATGCGGAAGCGCACGGCGCCGCACTGGCAGCCGCCGGTTCGAATTTCATCGGTCATGGTCTTTGTCTTTCCTCTGGCGGCCATTGTTCGGTGTCGTGGTCGGGATGCTGGTAGGAGACGAGTTCGGCGAGATAAGGCGCCGATGATATGTCGGCCATCGTGTCCTCGCCGGGCAGTTGCGGGATGGTGTCGACATAGGGCAGCTTTGCCTCTGTGCCCCACTGGATCAGCGGCACGATTTCGGCCGGATTGTCGAACGCCCCAATGGCGAGGCCGACGCCATCAGGCGCGGTAAAGGTCAGCGGCGTGCCGCAATTGGCGCAGAAGCCGCGGTCGACGTGACTGGACGAGGCGAAATATTTCGGCTCGCCACGCGTCCAGTCGAGCTTGGCACCACGCACCGAAACCAGCGGCGCGTAGAAGGCGCCAAACGCTTTCTGGCACATGCGGCAATGGCAGATCGAGGCATCGCCCAGCGCGCCCTCGACGCGGAAGCGCACCGCGCCGCATTGGCAGCCGCCGGTGTAGATCGGCCGATTGTCGAGGCTCATCGTGTCTCGCTCCGTTTCATATTCATTCCGGGGCATGGCAGACGGCCTCGACATTGTTGCCGTCGGGATCGAAGACGAAGGCGCCGTAATAGTGCGGGTGATAATGCGGCCGCAGGCCCGGCCCGCCATTGTCCTTGCCGCCGGCGGCAAGGGCGGCGGCATGGAACGCATCGACCTCAGCGCGGCTGCGCGCGGTGAAGGCGACGTGCTGATGGGTCCTCGGCTCATCGTTGCTGGCCTGCAACCAGAACACCGGCCGGTCGCGGCCATAGCCACCGACCTTGGCGCCGCCGGTATATTCCAGCGGCACCATGTAGATCAGCGAGGCGCCTAGCGGCGCCATCGCCTGATCGTAAAAGGCCTTCGAAGCGTCGAAATCGGCGACGTTGATGCCGAGATGATCGATCATGAAACTGCCTCCCTTGCTGCTGGTTCGTGTGCCGTCATATCAGCGCCAGCCAAGCCGGCCTCGATGACGATATGCTGGCAGACATTTTCGATATCGCGGATGACATCGTCGTTCCGGAAGCGCAGGATGGTCCAGCCACTGGCTTTCAAATAGACGCTGCGTGCCTGGTCGCGTTCTGCGTGTTCGGTGTCGGCGTGCTGGCTGCCATCAACCTCGACTATGAGATGGTGGGCCGAACAAGCGAAGTCCACGATGTAACGTCCAATCGGTACCTGCCGGCGAAAGCTCATCCCCATCAGCCGATGAGCGCGCAATTCGTTCCAAAGCTTCAGCTCGGCATCGGTCATGACGCGACGCATGGACTTGGCATTCTTGCGCTGGCGGGATGGAACGAGGTCGTGGCCCATCAAGTGCTCCGACGCTGACGATTGGCGAAAACGGAGGCGAAGGCTGATCTCCCCCCTTGCGGGGGAGATGTCCGGCAGGACAGAGGGGGGTGCTGTCCCCGCCAGCATCTCAAGTGGCGATCGCTGCATTCTCGGGAAGTAGCTGGAACCAGAACGAGCAAGTAGAAACGTTGGTGTTCCTTCACACCCCCCTCTGTCCTGCCGGACATCTCCCCCGCAAGGGGGGAGATCAGCTGTCATCGGCGCCTTCGCCAACCTCGCAACGGTGTCTCGCGTCACCCTCACCGCTTCACCTCCCACGTCGTCACGCGCTCTCCAGTGACCGGATCCTTGCCGTCCTTCAGCTGCACGCCTTGCGCCAGCAGCTCATCACGCACGCGGTCGGCTTCGGCCCAGTTTTTCGCGGCGATCAGTTCCAGGCGCTTGGCGATGGCTTTGGCGACCGCGGCCTCATCGACCTTGGCCGCACCGACATCGAAGCCGAGGAACAGCAGCGACGCCTTCAGCGAAGCGGCAGCTTCGTTGCCGTCCGCGGCCTCGCCGGCAAGCTGCGTCAATTGCTGGAAGGCGGCGTAGGTGGCGAGGTCGTCCGACAGCGCTGCCACGACTTCCGCCGGCACTTGCCCGGCGGCCGGTGCGAGATCGGCTGCGCGTTTCCATTTGCGCAGCGTGTTCTCGGCCTCCTCCAGCTTGCGGACCGAAAAATCGATCGGCTCGCGATAATGCGTCATCAGCATCGCCAGCCGCAGCACCTCGCCCGGCCATTTGCGGCCGCCGAATGTGTCGGTCTCCAGCAGTTCGGCGATGGCGTAGAAATTGCCGAGGCTCTTCGACATCTTCTGGCCCTCGACCTGCAGGAAGCCATTGTGCATCCAGACATTGGCCATGACGTCGGTGCCATGCGCGCAGCGCGACTGGGCAATCTCGTTCTCATGGTGGGGGAAGATCAGGTCGAGGCCGCCACCATGGATGTCGAAGACGTCGCCGAGATAAGCGGCCGACATGGCCGAGCACTCGATGTGCCAGCCCGGACGGCCCCTGCCCCACGGGCTGTCCCAGCCGGGCTCTTCCGGCGACGACAATTTCCACAAAACGAAATCGCCGGGGTTCTTCTTGTGCGCATCGACGGCGATGCGGGCACCGGCCTGCTGCTCGTCGAGATTGCGCTTCGACAGTTCGCCGTAATCCGGCATCGAGGCGGTGTCGAACAATACCTCCCCGGCGGCGACATAGGCATGGCCGCGCTCGATCAGGCGCTCGATGAGGGTGATCATGTCGGCCTTGCCGTCGGCGCGGCGCGCGACGAACTCGGTGGCGCGCGGCTCGACCGTCGGCGGCAAGCAGCCGAGGGCCGCGACATCCTTGTGATACTGGTCGGCCGTCTTTTCCGTGACGCGGCGGATCGCCTCGTTGAGCGTCAGTTTTCCCGACGCGATCTCGTCGCCGAAATCGCGCAGCGCGCGGGCGTTAATCTTGTCGTCGACATCTGTGATGTTGCGCACATACGTAACGTGCGCCTCGCCGTAGACATGACGCAGCAAACGGAACAGCACGTCGAAGACGATCGCCGGCCGCGCATTGCCGATATGGGCAAAGTCGTAGACGGTCGGGCCGCAGACATACATGCGCACATTCCCAGCGTCGATCGGGACGAACGCGTCCTTCGTCCGCGTTAGCGTGTTGTAGAGGCTAAGACCCTTCGATGCGTCAGACATGCGTGCCCTTCCGGTCCGTTACTCTTTGGTTGAGCATGATCTTATCCGAAAACCGGTACCCACTTTTCGGGATCATGCTCTGGGCAGAGCCGTCCTTGCGCCGAGGCACAAATCGGGCTCCAGCCTGCTGGCCGGGGCGTTTGTCCACTCTGGGGAAAGATGAGGCGAAAACGTCCGGACCAGCGCGAGGCTAGCCAATAATGCAAATGCCACAAATGGCGAAAAACGTTTTCATGGGCGGCTTTATCGCCTTGGCCGGTGTTGCCGTCAAGTCGCAACTTCCGGCAAAAGCGCCGCTGGATCACAGGTCATGAGGCACTGAAACATTTTATTAAACATGTCGGCACAGTCATGAAACATTCGCCGGCTAGTTCACCATGGGTCACGATTCGGTCAGATTCGGCCGGCAAACGCAGACACGGAAATGTTACCAGGGAAGAGATCGATGTCACGAACCAAGCAGGAATCGAGCCGCGCCAAGCAACCGGCGCTCGCCAACCACTACCGCGCGATCGGCCCGGCCGCTATCGTCGCCGCCCTTCTCCACACTGCCAAGAAGAAGAAGCCGGCACCGAAAATCACTTCGCCCCGCGCTGCCTGATCAAAGCTCGGGCACCGGCCGCCGCCAAGGCGTACGCCGGCACGGAAGGCTGAGGCGCCTGAGCGCGCCTGAAAATAACAGCTCTTCCCGATTGAGCAGGTTCTTCCCGAAGACTGGTTTCTTGGGGTCGTGCTCTAAAACAATGTCATTTGACTGTCGTCCGCGCCGGGCTTCTGGCGCCTGACCTTCTCGGGCTCCGGCCCGACGATGCCCCTATCCTGTATCTCGGGCCCGGTGTTGGCGACCTTGTTGACGAGGTCGGAGACCGGCACAGCCTCGAAGAAATCGGGCTGTGCAGGTCTGAGCAGGTCGGCCACGTCGCGCGGCTCGAGCGCGCGGCAGTCCAGCCAGCGGGCAAAATCCTCCGGCGCGATGACCACCGGCATGCGGTCATGGATATGGGCGATGTCGGCATTGGCGTTGACGGTGAGAATGGCGCCGGTATCCATCTCCGAACCACCCGGCTCGGCATAGGTTTCGATCAGTCCGGCAAAGGCGACGAGCCCGCCATTCCTCGGCCGTATCCAGTAGGGCTGGCCCTTCTTGCCGTTGCTCGATTGCTGCCACTCATAAAAGCCGGAGGCCGGAACCAATGCGCGACGATGGCGCATGGCGGCTTTGAACGAGGCCTTCTCCGCCGCTCCTTCCGAGCGCGCATTGAACAGCAGCGGAAATTCCCTGGTGTCCTTGACCCAGGCCGGGATCAGCCCCCAGCGCACCAGCATCGCCTGGCGATCCGGAAAATTCGAGCCCGGCATCCGCGGCGGTCCGGAGAGCGCCATCAGCACCGGCTGCGTCGGCGCGATGTTGTAGCGGGCTGGAAACTCCTCCAGCTCCGCCAGGCCGAGCACGGCAGCGGTCTGGTCCGGCGTGGCCGTCAGGGCAAAGCGTCCGCACATAGGCTAAGGTCTCTGAATGGTGTCATGCGAAGGTGGCGATGGAACCGGCGTTGCGCAACCGCTAAAGCTCAATGCCGCCAGCCGTCCACAAGGGCCTGACCTCATATAGGCGAATCGAGATCGATGAACGAGCAGCGCAAGACACTTCCCGCCGTCTCCGTCGCCGTCGTGCGCGGCACGACGGTGCTGCTGGTCAAGCGGGCGCGGCCGCCGTCGCAAGGGGTCTATGCCTTTCCCGGCGGCAAGGTCGAGCCCGGCGAAGCTCTTGAGCAAGCCGCGGCGCGCGAATTGCTGGAGGAGACCGGGTTGCGGGCGAAAGACTATCGTCCGCTTCGCAACATCCACATCGACGGCAGCGGCGAGAAACACCCGGTCGACTATCTCCTGACGGTGTTCGGCGCTGTCTATGCCGGGGGCGAGGCGACAGCCAGCGACGACGCCGAGACCGCCGCCTTCTATACGCTGAACGAAATGACCGACATGCCGCTCGCAGGCGATGTGTTTGAGGTCGCTGAGGAGCTTCTGGGCTCAAGCCGTCCCGGTATCTGAACACATAGAATCGCCTTGCAGGCGACAAATTGTTTGGCCAGAAAGACTTATGACCCGCGCCGCGCTCTTCCTCGCCGCATGCCTCGCCGCCAGCATGGCTGCCGTGCAGCCGGCGCCGGCCGCCGAGTCGCCATTCGAGCCCGGTCTGATGCGACTGGCCGAGGTGCTGGGGTCGCTGCATTTCCTGCGCAATCTGTGCGGCGAAAAGGGCGACCAGTGGCGCACCGAGATGGAAAAGCTGATCGATTCGGAAAATCCCGATCCCGAGCGGCGCGCCCGCTTCATCGCCAGCTTCAACCGCGGCTACCGTTCCTTCGGCGGCACCTACACGCAGTGCACGCCATCGGCGACCGCGGCCATCAGCCGCTACATGAAGGAAGGCGAGACACTGACCCGCGACATCGCTTCGCGCTACGGCAACTGACGGCGCCAGACCGCGTCACAGCCGACGCCTTTTCGAGCACCCCGCCTTGTATCCACGGCACGTTGATGCAATGTTGGTGTTGCACTTTCGCAACAGTATTAACGAAACGTTAGCGCGCGGATGTGGAATTAACTCAAACTGAAGGTTTTCATCCCGCTCACCGGTCTAATCGGCTAAGTTTGAATCGGACCGAACGCTGGCGATGAAGTTTGTCAAAGACGATCAAAAAAATGTCGTATTTACAAATGCTTACTTAGCCTGCGTGGAGATAGGGACAGCCCAAGCCGGATCCGACACGTTGGATCGCCGCTTGAAAAGGGTGGACATCGCAATGGAACATGGCGTCAACGACATCGACGCGCTGGTCAGGGAAGAAAAGCGCCTGACCGCGGTGGAAAGCCATAGCGAGGCCTGGGCGGAAGGGCTGTCGGCCGGTATCGAGCCGGAAATCATTGCCGAGGCAGCACTTGAAACGGCGTTCGGCGAGATGCTGCGCGCCAATGGCGAGACTTCAGCTCTTGCCCTGCTCGACCGCATGCGTGAAAAGGTGATCGCCGGCGCTTTCGAGCCGGAGCGGCTGCGGCACTAGAGCGGCGCGCGTCCCTCTGGGCGCAAACCGGTGCTCCGGCGCCTTGATCGGTTCTTTGACGACGGCGTGCCGTTTGGGCATCATGCCTGGCACCTGAAGGAGCCTAGGCCCAAGGAGAGGCAAGCGGTGAATTTTTCGATGTCAGGCCAGCCTCGCGGACTGGTCCTCAGCATCTGGCTTGCCGCTTCCTGCGCCGCGGTTCCGCCGGCACTTGTCCTGACAAGCAGCCCTGCCTACGCGCTGAGCGAGATCAAGCGCGAGGAGCTTCCGGCGCCCGCTGAGCCGCCAGCCAATGGTGAGACGGCGCCATCCGAAAATTCCGTGCCGATGCCCGATCTGCCCGGCACGACGCCGCCAGCGGCCAGCCAGCCGAAATCACCCGCAGAGCCCGAACAAAGCGAGCCGGAAGGGCCGACCGACGATGGCGGCGTGGCCAACCCTCGTGCCGATCCCGACGCGCCGGTGCCTGAAGTCGTCTACGACCTTTCCAAATTGCCGGAGCCGGTCAGGCGCATGCACGACCTGATGGTCGAAGCCTGCGTCAGCGGCGACATCGAGAAGCTGCGGCCCCTGATCGGCACGGGCGAGACCATGACCCAATTGTCGCTGGGCGAGATCGAGGGCGACCCGATCGCCTTCCTGAAGGGGCTTTCAGGCGACAAGGAAGGCCAGGAAATCCTCGCCATCATGGAAGAGGTGCTCAATGCCGGCTATGTCCATGTCGACGTCGGCACGCCGCAAGAGCTCTATGTCTGGCCGTATTTCTTCGCCCTGCCGCTGGACAAGCTTGACGCCAAACAGCGGGTCGAACTGTTCAAGATCGTCACCGCCAGCGACTATGACGACATGAAACAGTTCGGCGCCTACATCTTCTATCGCGTCGGCATCACGCCCGCCGGGCAGTGGACATTCTTCGTCGCCGGAGATTGAGTTTTTGCTGTCAGGCTATTTCGGCAGCGCCTCGGAAAACTCCACAGCCTTGCCCTGCCCGGGCGTGACGATCTCGCCATCCCACATTACACGGCGGCCGCGCACGACGGTGCCAACCGGCCAGCCGGTGACTTGCTTGCCGTCATAGGGCGTCCAGCCGGCTTTGGAGCCGGCCTGCGCATTGGTGATGGTCTCGCGGCGCTTCATGTCGACGATGGTGAAATCGGCGTCGTAGCCGGCGGCGATGCGGCCTTTCCGGGCCATGCCGAAGATGCGCTGCGGGCCGTGGCTGGACAGGTCGACGAAGCGCTGCAGGGTCAGCCGGCCTGAATTGACGTGGTCGAGCATGATCGGCACCAGCGTCTGCACCCCGGTCATCCCCGACGGCGAGGCCGGATAGGGCTTTGCCTTCTCGGCCAGCGTGTGCGGGGCGTGGTCGGAGCCCAGAACGTCGACGATGCCTTGCGCAATGCCGTGCCAGACGCCGTCGCGATGGCGTGCCGCCCGCACCGGCGGGTTCATCTGGATCAACGTGCCCAACCGCACATAGTCGTCGGCCGCGAGCGTCAAATGATGCGGCGTCGCCTCGCAGGTGGCAACATCCTTGTGCTGTTCGAGGAACAGGATTTCTTCCGCGGTCGAGATGTGCAGGACATGGATGCGGGCGCGGGTGTTTCGCGCAATGCGCACCAGCCGCTCGGTACAGCGCAAGGCGGCGATCTCGTCGCGCCAGACCGGGTGCGATGACGGGTCGTCTTCGACACGCAGGCCAAGGCGCTCGCGCAGCCGGAACTCGTCCTCGGAGTGGAAGGCGGCGCGGCGGCGGGTGTTTCTCAGGATCGATGCGACACCCTCGTCATCCTCGACCAGCAGGTCGCCGGTGGAGGAACCCATGAACACCTTGATGCCGGCCGCACCGGGGAGCCGCTCGAGTTCGCCGACGTCTCCGGCGTTCTCGCGCGTGCCGCCGACCCAGAAGGCGAAGTCGCAATGCATGCGGCCGGTGCCGCGCCGCACCTTGTCGGCAAGCGCCGCCTCGCTGGTGGTCAGCGGGTTGGTGTTGGGCATCTCGAACACGGCAGTGACGCCGCCCAGCACCGCCGCGCGCGAGCCCGTCTCCAGATCTTCCTTATGCTCCAGCCCCGGCTCGCGGAAATGCACCTGACTGTCGACGACGCCCGGCAGGATGTGCAGGCCGCGGCAGTCGACGCTCTCGTTGGCCGAGGCTTGGCCCAGATCGCCGATGGCCGCGATGCGACCGTCCTTGATGCCGACATCGCGCGCGCCCTCGCCGTCATGGTTGACCACCGTGCCGCCTGTCAGGATGAGGTCGTAGGTGCTGGCCATGGGCGTTCGGTCTCTTGCGGGGGGAGTATCAGGGGCTTACGTAATGACCGTCTGTTTTGCAAGATCAGGTTCTTTGCCGCCCATGCCCTTTGCCCTTCTCGACAACCGCGCCCTCATTTCCGTGTCAGGCTCGGATGCCGAGCATTTTTTGCAGAACATCCTCACCACCGACCTCGATACGCTGGCCGCCGGCGAGGCAAAGCCCGGCGCACTGCTTTCGCCGCAGGGCAAGATCCTGTTCGATTTTCTGATCGCGCGCGCCGGCGAAAGCGGCTTCCAGCTGGAATGCCGGGCCGACGTCGCAGACGATTTCCTGCGCCGGCTTATGCTTTACAAGCTGCGCGCCAAGGCCGAGATTGCCAAGCAGGATCAATTGCTTGTGACGGTTGCATGGGGCGATGATTCAACCGCTTCACATTCTGATTCAACGGCACTTGCCGATACCCGCTTCCGTGACGTAGCCGTCAGCCGCTCCTATGGAGGCGCCTCCGAAGGCGGCGATCAGGCTGCGTGGCAAACCCTGCGCATCGCCCACGGCATTGCCGAAAGCGGGCCGGACTATCAGCTCGGCGACACCTTCCCGCATGACGTGCTGCTCGACGAGACCGGCGGGGTCGGCTTTAAGAAGGGCTGCTATGTCGGCCAGGAAGTGGTCTCGCGCATGCAGCATCGCGGCACCGCCAGACGGCGCGTGCTGATCGTTTCGGCCGACCATGCTTTGCCCGCGCCGGGCACGGAGCTGACGGTGGCGGGGCGGCCGGTCGGCACGCTCGGCTCGAGCGAAGGCTCGATCGGTCTAGCCATTGCCCGCATCGACCGGGTCAAGGCGGCGCTTGATGCCGGCCAACCGATCCTGGCGGGTGACGTCGCTGTTTCGCTCGCCATTCCGGCCTGGGCAAAGTTCAGCTTTCCCAGGGAAGCGGTCGGCGCGGAGGACGCCTGATGGCCGCCGACCGTGTCGGGGCGCCGCCGCGCGCCTGGCAGCGCATGCTGTCGGGACGGCGGCTAGACCTGCTCGATCCCTCGCCGCTCGACATCGAAATCTCCGACATCGCCCACGGGCTTGCCCGTGTCGCCCGCTGGAATGGTCAGACACGCGGCGATCACGCCTTTTCGGTTGCCCAGCATTCGCTGCTGGTCGAGGCGCTTTTTGGCGAATTGCAGCCGGACGCCTCGGCCAATGCGCGGCTGGCGGCGCTGCTGCACGACGCGCCGGAATATGTCATCGGCGACATGATCTCGCCGTTCAAATCGGTGATGGGCGGCTCCTACAAGGACTGCGAGCTGCGCCTGCAGCGCGCCATCCATCAGCGCTTTTCGCTGCCGGCGGAACTCGGCGCCGGCCTGCGCAAAGAGATCAAGCGCGCCGACCAGATCGCTGCCTACTATGAGGCGACGCTGCTCGCCGGCTTTTCGACTGCGGAGGCAACCGAGTTCTTCGGCCGGCCGCGCGGCTTCAATGCCGACCGCTTCGATTTCACGCCGCGCTCGGTGACCTCGGCGCAGGCGGCGTTCCTCAAGCGTTATGCGACGCTTGAAAAGCAGCGCCAGGCAGCGGTTGCCGTGCATTAGGCCGAGTGAACATACGCTAAATTAACCAGCGGTAACCACAGTACCGGGTTTCGATCACGGTCAGCAGGCACGCCTCATGTCCGTTGCGCACGTCAAGGGTGGTTCGCCCGTCCGCAGACGGGGAGCCGGAGGCGTCGCCGCGCCACGGCAGATCGCTGACGAATTGCGCGAGCAGAACGAGCGCTTTTCGGCGGCCGTCGAGAACATGTCGCATGGCCTGTGCATGTTCGATGCCGACGAGCGGATGATCATCTGCAACGGCAATTATCTCAGCATCTTCTCCCTCGATGCGAAGATCGTGCGGCCCGGCATCGCGTTCCTGGATATTCTCCAACACAGCGTCGACATCGGCGTCGCCTCGCAGAGCGCCCAGGACCTCTACGCCATCCGCAAGCCCTATATCGAGCGGGCGCAAGCCTCGACCTACGAGGAAATCCTTTCGGACGGCCGTATCATCGCCATCACGCACCGGCCGCTGGCCTCGGGTGGCTGGGTGTCGATCTATGAGGACATCACGGAGCAAAGGCGGGCCGAGCAGGAATTGAAGGAGCAACACCGCCGCTTCGATGCGGCGCTCGCCAACATGTCGCAAGGCCTGCTGATGTATGATGCCGACGGCACGCTGATCGTGCGCAATCAGCGCTTCTTCGACCTCTACAACGTCAAGCCCAGAGACTTCCCGCTCGGCATGAGCCAACGCGCCCTGCTCGAGCAGATGGTGCGCCTGCGCATCTATCCGTCGATCGACATCGACGGCGAGATCTCCAAGACCAGGGCCAGCCTGCAAGCCGGCGAAACGCGCTCGACAAATCGCATCCTTGCCGATGGCCGAACATTGCTGATTGCGCGCCGGCCGCTTGCCGGCGGTGGCTGGGTGGCGACGTTCGAAGACATTACCGAGCGCCGGCGCGCCGAAGAGCGCATGAGCCACCTTGCCCATTACGACACGCTGACCGACCTGCCTAACCGCTCGATGTTCCGCGAACGGCTCGACCAGGCGCTTGGCGAAACCGCTGCTACTCCGTTGGCGATCTTCTCGCTCGACCTCGATCGCTTCAAGGCCATCAACGACACCTGGGGGCACCCGGCCGGCGACTGGCTGCTGAAGTGCGTGGCCGACCGGTTGCGGCACAGCCTGCGCAGCGAGACCGATGTGGTCGCCCGCCTCGGCGGCGACGAGTTCGCCATCCTGCAGTTCAATCCCAAAGGTACCGCCGATGCGGAAAAGCTGGCAAAGCGCATCGTCGCTGTCATCAGCCAGCCGTTTCGCTATAAAGGCCGCGACATGCATGTCGGCATCAGCCTCGGCATCGCTCTCTATCCCAATGATGGCAAGGACGCCGACACGCTGTTGAAGAACGCCGACATGGCGCTCTACAGCGGCAAGAGTGAAGGCCGCAACGTCTACCGCTTTTTCGAACCCGGCATGGACGCCCTCGCGCGGGCGCGCCTGACGCTCGAAACCGATCTCGAGACGGCACTGAAGCGGCAGGAATTCGTCCTGGACTTCCAGCCGATCACCAACATCGCGTCGGGCGAAATCGTCGGCGCCGAAGCCTTGATGCGCTGGAATTCGCCAACACGCGGTCTGGTGGCGCCCGACGATTTCATCGCGGCCGCCGAAGACAGCGGACTGATCGTTCCGCTGGGCGAATGGGCGCTGAAACAGGCCTGCAGCGTGGCCGCCGGCTGGCCGCCCGGAATGCGCATTGCCGTCAACGTCTCGGCCGTGCAGATCAGAAGCGCCGACTTTGCCCGCAGCGTGATTTCGGCGCTGGCCGTTTCCGGCGTGCCAGCCAGGCGGCTTGAGCTGGAGATCACCGAAACCGTGTTGATGGATGAAAGCGAGACGGTGCTGAAGACGCTTAGACAGCTCCGCGAACTCGGCATCGGCATCGCGCTCGACGATTTCGGCACCGGCTATTCGTCGCTCGGCTATCTCAGGCGCTTTCCCGTCGACAAGATCAAGATCGATCGATCGTTCATCCATGATATCGACAACCGGGACACGGCGGCGATCGTGCGCTCGATCATCGGGCTTGGTGCCGAGCTCGGCATCACCGTCACCGCCGAAGGCGTCGAGACCGAAGCGCAGCTCGACATATTGCGCAAGGCTGGCTGTGTCGAGGCGCAGGGCTTTCTGATCGGCGTGCCGTCAAAGGCGGCTGACATGGCACGACTGCTCAAGTCGAAGGCAGCGTCCCGGCCCGCCTGAACATCCCCGGTGTCATTCCATGCGCCGCGCGGAAGGTGCGCGAGAGATGGCTCTGGTCGGAGAAGCCGGCCGCAAAGGCGGCGTCGGCGAGGTTTGAGCCTTGGCGGATCAGGAGATCGGCGCGGCGCAACCGGCGGTCACGGATGAAGGCAGCGGGCGTGAGACCCAGCACCTTCCTGAAATCCCGGATGACCTGAAAGCGCGTCACGCCTGCAGCTTCGGCGAGCCGCCGCAAATCGAGGTCCGAGTTCAGATGATCCTCGATGACCTGTTCATAGACCCGGAGCCGGCTTTTCGATCCGAAGCTTTCGACTGCCTCGCGCCTCCGGCCGCCCCAATCGCCATGGCGCAGGACGAGCTTGCGCAAGGCGATCAGCATGGATGTCTCGGCACTTGTGGCATCGCCTGATGTCGAGGCCTGGTGTGCAGCGGCCACCGCCTGGACGAGATCGGCATCATCGACGATCGATTGCGAAAACAGTGGCGCGCGATCCTGCCCGAGTTCTGCAGCGATCGCGCCCATGAGGGAAACCGAGGGATAGAAGGTGCGGTAGGCCCAGCCCTGCTCGGCACCTGCCTCGCCGTCGTGCCACACCTCCGGATTGACGAGGAGGACCGTGCCCACCGGCGCGACGACGGTCTCGTTGCCGATGCGGACACGCTCGCAGCCATGCGTGATCAGCGCGACGACATAGGTCGGGTGCGTGTGCAACTGGTAGCGATGCCGGGTGAAACGCGCCCTCAGCATGCCAAGATCGCGAAAGCGCGGATGACGCCAGAACTGCGTTGTCTCCTGCGGCTCCTGAATTCCCGACACGGTCAATCCTGTTCAAGACGCTGCCGGCGCAAACCCTTTAGGTGCTGGCATCGACAAGGCCGAATTTACGACGGCCGGCAAGGAGAGCGCAATGCTGCACAACGACCTCGTCGCCGCCCTCACCCCGCAGGTGGTGGAATGGCGGCATCACATCCACGCCAATCCTGAGCTTGGTTTCAGCGAGTATGAGACAGCGCGCTTTGTTGCCGACAAGCTGCGCGCCTTCGGGTTCGACGAAATCCATGAAGGCATGGGCGGCACCGGCGTGGTCGGCGTCCTCAGGGGACGGCCGGGGACACGCGCCATCGGGCTCAGGGCCGAGCTCGATGCCTTGCCTGTCCTGGAGAAGACCGGATTGCCATATGCTTCGAAAAGGGACGGCGTAATGCATGCTTGCGGCCATGACGGCCACACCGCGATGCTGCTCGGCGCCGCCAGGCTGCTCGCCGATAGCAGGGCCTTCGACGGAACCGTCTATTTCATCTTCCAGCCGGCGGAGGAAAATGAAGGCGGCAGCATGCGCATGATCGAGGACGGGCTTTTCGAGCGCTTCCCGGTGGAAGCCGTCTACGCCGTCCATAACTGGCCGGGACTGCCGCTCGACACGATCGCGGCCCGAGCCGGTGCGATGATGGCAGCCGTCGACACTTTCGAGCTGAGTTTCGAGGGGACTGGCTCGCATGCCGCCATGCCGCAGCTTGGCGACGACCCGGTCCTCGCGGCCAGCGCTTTCGTTCAGGCCGTGCAGCGCATCGTCAGCCGCTCGGTCGATCCGCAGACGGCGCTGGTCGTCTCGATCACGCAGATCCATGGCGGCAATGTCGGCAACATCGTGCCGGGCAAGGTCTGGCTGCAGGGGACCTGCCGTTTCTTCGAGCCCGCTCTGTCGGACCATTGCGAAAGACTGGTCGGGGAGATCGCGGAGGGTATCGCTGCGGCGAACAGCCTGACCGCCAAGCTCGTCTACAAAAAGGGTTACCCACCGCTGGTCAATACATCAGCCGCGACGGCCCAAGCCGTCCAGGCCGCCGCCGCTGTCGTCGGCCGCGAGCGGGTGGAGACCGCATTCGACCCGAGCCTCGGTTGCGAGGATTTCGCCTACATGATCCGCGAAGCCGGCGGCTGCTATGCGTGGGTCGGCGCCGGCTCAGTCGGACCGGGCGAAGGACTGCATGGCGATCGCTATGTCTTCAACGACGCAATCATTCCGACCGTGCTGAGTTATTTCGTCACCCTCGTCGAGCAGACGGCGGCCACCAATACACCAGATTGAATGCCGCTATTCAGCGCAGCGTCTCGATGTATTTTTCGTGGAAGCTGACATAGCCGGGCTCGACCACTTTAAGATGCCGCTCTATCAGTTGGTGGAACGCCGGCAGCTGATGGAACGGCACGCCGGGATAAGCGTGATGCTCGGCGTGGTAGGGCATGTTCCAGGCAACCTTGCGCACCAGCCAGTTGGTCAGCGTGGTGCGGGTGTTTTCCAGCATGTTGGCGACGAGCGGGCAGCGGCCATGTTCGGCCAGCAGATAGAGCCTGAGGAATGGCTGTCCGAGCAGCGCCGGCACGATCCAGACATAGAGCAGCACCGTCGCGTTGAACCAGAGCGCCAGTGCGGCGACTACGACATAGAAAGCGATCATGGCGCGGGCCTCAGAACGCACCTTGGGCAGACCCTTTGGCGGTACGTAGCTGTCGCGGCAACCGCCGCTCGCGTTGGTGTAGAGCGTCTGCAGATTCCCCCACCACACCGGCAGGCCCGAGACGTGGACGATGTATTGCCGCACCGTCTCCGGTTTCGGAAAGGCAAGTTCGGGATCGTTGTCGGGATCCTGGGTGAAGCGATGATGAGCGAAATGGAAGTAGCGGAACCAGTCGGCCGGCAGCGCGATCGCCAGGCTGCAGACCCTAGCCACGGCATCGTTGAGCCACTGTGTCTCGAAGGCCGTCCTGTGCACCGTCTCATGCAGCAGCGTGAACAGGAAGATAATGAGAATGCCTTGCGGCAGCATCAGCGCCGGCCAGTACGGCACTTGGGCCGCGATCAGCGCGCCCAGAACGATGATCCCGCCGAGATGAAATGCGAGCTGGACCAGGCCCGGCCCGTCCGATTTGCCGGTCAGGCGGCTGCGCTGCTCATTGGTCAGCGACGCGATGACATGGCGATGGTCTCTGAGTTCGGTCTTGGCTGATAAGGTCATGGAACCACGCTACTCCAACAAGAAACCTTTCTAAAAACGAGGATTTCTGCAAAATAGATAAGCTAAGCTTATCTATTGGATCACCAAATGGCCGCGCTTCCATCCCTGAAAGGACTGCAAGCCTTCGAGGCGGCTGCACGCTCGGGGAGCTTTGCCGCGGCGGCAGAAGAGCTGTCGATCTCGGCGGCGGCCGTCAGCCAGCTTATCCGCACCGTCGAGGAGCAGATGGGCCGCAAGCTGTTCCATCGCGTCAACCGTCGCGTGGTGCTGACCGAAGCCGGCGTCGAGATGCTGCCGAGGCTGACCTTGGCCTTCCAGGAGATCGGCAGCATCGCGCGCGGCAGCGATGCCTTCCGCCCGCGGCTTGTCGTATCGGTGCCGCCGTCCATGGCGATGGGCTGGCTTTCGGAACGTCTCGCCGGCTTCGTCGCCAGCCATGGCGCCGTCGACATCTCGCTGCGCGGTGATGACGACCCGGTGCCATTCGACCGTGAACTGATCGACCTCAGACTGTCCTTTGGACCGCATTATCGCGAACACCCGACCGAGGATGTTGTCAGGGACGCCGTCTATCCCGTCTGCGCGCCTGGACTTGCCGCCAGATCGGAAAACCTGGCCGGCCTGCCGCTGATCCACACAGATTGGGGACCGACCGGAGCGTCGTTTCCGTCGTGGCGCAACTGGTTTGAGGCGGCGGGCATCGAGCCCGGCCGGGCAGTCCAGCGCGGCCTGTCGGCGAACTCGTCGCGGGCAGCGCTCGGCCTGGCCATTTCAGGGTTGGGCGTGACGTTGGCGCAAGGCATCTATTGCGCTAAGGCGCTGGAAGATGGCCGGCTGGTCCGGGCGAATGACCTATCGATCGCGCTGCGCCAACCCTATTGCCTGACGATCCCCGAGCGCAGCGCAAGGCGCGACGTGGTTGCGGCGTTTCGCAATTGGCTGATCGGGGAATGCCGGCGGTCGGTGGGTTCGCCGGCGCTCCGATGATGGCGTGCGCCGCTCAGACACGGGCGGCGAATGCCGCCCCACTCAGAGGTGGCTGGCCAATGCGGCGACCATGTCCTTGTTCGTCGCCACAGGAATGATCTCGAACTCCACAAGGTCAGCCCATTCGATGACCCAGCGCTGCAGCAGCGTGACGTCATCGGCCTCGACCAGAAGGAAGCAGCGGCTCATATCCGCCGCGATCCACGAGTGGTGCACGACAAGCTCATCCGGCTTCAGGCGGCCGCGCTCGCCGAAGCGACGATAGATCTCCTTGCGATCGCAGCCGGTGAAATCCTCAATGACGATGAACTGCATACGTCCCCCTCGCCTTGAATTACCGCCCGGGACGGTCGAGCCGTTCCAGGAACCATTGCGTCAGCCGCACCCAGACCTCGTCCTTTTCGCCGGAATCCTCCCAGCCATGGTCGAGATTGGGGTTGTCGTTGACCTCGATGACGAAGACGCCATCCTTGGTTTCCTTGAGGTCGACGCCGTAAAGCCCGTCGCCGATGCAGCGCGCCGCCCTCACCGCCGTCTCGACAACATGCGGCGGCGTCTCCTTCAGCGTGAAGGTCTTGATACCGCCCTGGTCGGGCTTGCCGCTGGCCTTGTGGTTGACGATCTGCCAGTGCTTTTTGGCCATCAGATAGTGCACGGCAAACAGAGGCTGGCCGCCGAGCACGCCGACACGCCAGTCATATTCGGTCGGAATGAATTTCTGCGCGATCAGAAGATCGGAATCCTCCAGCCACTCGGTGGCGAGTGTCTTCAGTTCCTCGAAGTTGCCGCATTTCTTGACGCCGCGCGAGAACGATGAGTCCGGGATCTTCAGCACCAGCGGAAAGCCCAGCGTCTGCGCCGCCAGTTCGAGGTCCGTGGTGCCGGCAATCATCACTGTCGGCGGCACCGGCACCTTGTTGTAGGCCATCAGCTCGTTGAGATAGACCTTGTTGGTGCAGCGGATCATCGACAGCGGATCGTCGATCACCGGCATGCCTTCCTGCTGGGCGCGGCGCGCGAAGCGGTAAGTATGGTTGGAGATCGAGGTGGTCTCGCGGATGAACAGCGCGTCGTAATTGGCGAGCTTGGCCAGATCCTTCCTGGTGATCGGTTCGATTTCGACGCCCATCTTTTCGGCGATCTTGGCCCAGTAGCGCAGCGAGGAAATCTCCGACGGCGGCAGCTCCTCATGCGGATCGACCAGCGTGGCGAAGGTGTAGCGCGCCGGAGTGCGGCCCTTGGTGTCACGCCACTCGCGGTTGGTGTAGGTCTCGAGCGCCTGCACGAATAAGGCTTCTTCCTCCTCGGTCATCCTGGCCAGCGGCAGGAAGCCGATCTTGCGGATCGAAGCCCATTCGGCGCTGTCCTTGATGTGGACCTCAAGCGCCGGGGCGCGGAACCAGTCGAACAAAAGCTTGGCGAAGCGATCCCAGATCTTCGACGGGCCGATGCCGAAGAAGATGCAGACTTTTTGCGGAAAGACGCCGCCGAGATCCTTGCGGCATTTGTTGAGCGCCAGCTCCAGTTCCGGCAGCGCGTGCTCGTAGAGCTTGCGCTCCGACAGGTCGATCATCGTCTCGACCGTCGGGATGACCTTGTGGCCGCGCGAACCGGCGAGCAGCGAGGCATAGTAGCCGCGGCTCTGGTAGGCGTAATTGTTCGACAGGTTGATGACCTTCGGCTGCTGGCCGCGAAACAGCGCCGGATGCGCAAGATAATCACGGTTGGTGATGATCTTGTGCGGCGTCGCGGCCTGGTCGAGATCGTTCTGCCGGCCGGTGAGGATGACCCAGGTCATTGTTATCTGCGTTTCCCAAGAGTGATGGCGGCACGCAGTCCGTCGCGGCCGAATTGCGCCATGTTCATGAAGATGCCGTGCGGCACGGGAATGTTGGCGGCATCGAGGATGGTCTCCTGTCTTTCGTCCTCGACCCAGGGATCGTGGATGAGGATATGGTCGCCGTCATCGCCGATGGCCAGCACCCAATGCGGCACCTTCTTGCCGAACATCAGGAAACCGCTGATCAGCACCAGCACCAGTTTGCCTTCGGCCAAAGCGCCACGGATGTCGTCGATGGCGAATGGACGGTAATTCACCGGGATGCCGTATTGTTCCGCGCGGCGGCGAAAGTCGACCTGGGCGAGTTCCATCACCCGGCGCTTGTCCTCGCTGCGCACCGACTGCAGGAACAGCGCGCCATAGAAGGACACGAAGATTTCCGCCGCCAGCCCGTTTTCGTGGCCTGCCACCGCAAGGCCGAACGGCTCGCAGCCGCCGGGGCCTGACATCATGAACACCGTCGTCGCCTCACGCCACAGGCGGATTTCCATGACCGGATCGGGCACGAAGCCGGAATCGAAATTGGCCATCGCCATCATCAGGCAGCATGGGCCGCAGGTGAATTCGCAGGTCTGCTGGTAGAATGGCACTTTGGTGGCGACCGGAATGTCGCCGCGCAAGGTCTTCTCATAGCGCAGCGCCGTCTCGCCATCCTCGTAGTAGTGGGGTTCGCGACCAATCTTGCGGTAGCCGCTCTGCTCATAGATGCGGATGGCGCGAAGATTGTCCTCGCGCACTTCGAGGCGCAGCATCATGCGGTCGTGCTCGAAGGCGGCCTCTTCGGCCGCTGCAAGCAGCATGCGGCCGAAGCCGAGGCCGCTGAAAAACGGACTGGTGGCAAGCGAGTAGAGCCGGGCGACGCCGCTGCCCTTGCGAAACAGCACCACGGCGTAGCCGGCGACGCGGCCATCGCTTTCGGCGACCAGCATCTCTGCGGTCTCGCGTTCGATCAACAGGCGGAAGGAGCGCCGGGAAATGCGGTCACTGGAAAAAACCGCCTTCTCGATGGCGGCGAGGTCATCGACGTCGGACGCGCGGGCCTTGCGAATTTCGGCAGGCATGCGGGTTCAGAAAACCTCGATTGAGTGGGTGGAAAGCCCCGGTCGAACACGTCGCAAACATCAGCCGAAACGCCGATATCATCCAAGCGCTATCGCACCTTGAATAGGGCCGAATTGTGACAGGTTCCGCCGTAAGCGGGGGGCGATGGGAGCGGCACCGCGAAGTGCGCCGCCGCCCCTTTGCACGACTGCGAAAACGGAATGCGCTCAACTGGCGAGGCCGGCCACTAGCTGGCCATAGGCGCGCTTGGCCACTGCCGCCAGCTGCTCGCGCGGCAGCGAACCGACGACTGCGCAGGCATAGCCCTTGTCCAGCCAGTAGACCGCCTCGGGACCGTCGGCGTCGGCCATGTAGGTACCCTTGGACTTGGCTGAGGAATCAGCGGTAACGAACAGGGAGATGCGCTGGCCCTTGGCGTCCTCGTAAAGCAGCATGGCGGCCTTGCCCTGGCCGGCGGGCAGCAGCCGGCCGCCAACCAGCTGGAAGCCCTCCGCCACCAGATCGGGCGCCACCAGCTTCAGGCCGACGCGGTTGGACAGCCAGGTCTGCAGATGATCCTTGTCGCTGGCCGGCACTTCCACCGCATGGCGTTGTTCGGCGGCATAGATGAGATGGGCGGCGATAGCCTCCTCGGCCAGCTGGTCGTCTGCCCCGTCATCCCTGCCGATACCATCGATGCCGGCAAAATAGCCGCCAAGACCGCCGACGACGAGCACCGCGGCCGCCGCGGCTGCAAGCCACCAGCGCGACTGCCGCGCCGCCACTTTGGTCGCGCCTTCACCGCGCACGATCTGCTTCAACAACACCGGCACGGGCTCGTCGAGGACGTCGGCAAAGGCGGCGCGCAGTGCGGCGCGGTCGGCGGTGTAGCGGGCGCTTTTCGCCTTCATTTCGGGATTGGCGTCGATCCAGGCGTCATAGGCGGCGCGCTCGTCGCCCGGCAGTTCACCGTCGAGGGCCAGGTGGATATCGCGTTCGGAAAAGTCGCGGCGGGTCATTTCTCGACGATCCTTATCGAGCGGCGGCGCGCGGTGTCGTCGAGCAGGCTGCGCAGCTCCTCGCGCCCGCGCGCTATGCGCGACATCAGCGTGCCGGCGGGCACGCCGAGAATGTTGGCGGCCTCGGCATAGGAAAAGCCTTCGATGGCGACCATGACGAGGGCGGCGCGGCGGTCGGGGCTGATCGCCTGCAGAGCGTCGATGATCTCGCGCGAGGCAGCATTCTCCGCCTGCTCGGCGGGGACTGCCTGCGCCTCGTTTGCGTCGAGCGGCAGGATCGCCGCCTCACCGCGCCGGTTCACCTTGCGCATCTGATCGATGAACAAATGATGCATGATCGTAAACAGCCACCTCCGGGGGCTTTCTCCTGTCTGCCAGCTCTCGAGCCGCAAGAGCGCCCGTTCGAGGCAATCCTGGACGAGGTCGTCGGCGGAATCGCGGTCGCGCAGAAGCGAGCGTGCGTAGCGGCGCAGGCGCGGTATTTCACCAAGGATTGCTGCCTTCTTTTCGTCCATGACCGCTGGTTCTGAGGTCGCCCTTGTTTAACCCGATTGAACGCGCCTTCCCGGCGCGGCGCAAGCGGCCAGCGCGAAGCGGTCCGCCGCCCCGGTCACCCAAGCAATGAGATAACGAGGTGATCGGCTAAATTATTCCCGGCAATCAACAAGAAAGCCGAATTATCCCAAATCAGTCAGTGCGAAATCATTGCCCTTGTAGAGCAGCGGAAGATCGCGGCTTTTCGCGCAGGCATAGGCGAAACAGTCTCCGAGATTCAGATCCGCCTTGTGTCCAACGGCTTTGCCGTAACGGGCACTAGCGTCAATGGCCCGAGAGCCGATGTCGTCGTCGATGGCCAGACTTTCTCCCATGATTTCCACAATGAACTCATCGACCAGATCGCGAGCATGGAGAAGGGCTTCGGCGCTGGGTTTGCGTGACCCGGCGCCGGCGCGTGCCAGCGCCTGTGTTGCTTCGAAGTGCACCAACGGCGAAACACAGACCTGTCCGGAAAAACCGGAAAGCCGCTTCAGCAATTCCTCCCACCCCGCCTCTTGGTTGAGAATTGCGACGATCACTGATGCGTCAACAAACATCAGTCTTCCCACATCTCATCGGTAAATTTCTTCATATCGAAATCGGGATTGGGCAAGCCAAGCTTCCTGGCCTTGTCCTGAAGACTGGCGATCCGGTCGCGTAGCGGTACAGCGGCGCGGTTGCGTTCGAGTTCGTGGACAAGCGCAATCCGCACAGCTTCCGTCTTGCTCGGAGCGTTCGTCTCACGCTGCAATCTGGTGGCCAGCGCATCCACTTCGTCGTCACGTATATAGAGCGGCATAGAATATCCTCCGATGGATATCTATATATCCCATCCTGGATATTCCATCAAGATTCCGGAACGCTCTCCTTCGCCGCCCGCGTCAGCAGCCGCTGGTAGAACAGCCCGATGCCGATCAGCACCGCACCCAGGCCGATGAAGGACAGCGCCCTGAGCACGCCTTCCAGCTCCGACATGTCGAAGAGGAAGACTTTCACCACGGCGATCGCAATCAGCGCCGCGGAGGCAATGCGCAGCACCTGCGATTTCAGCCAGACGCCGGCGGTCAGCAGCACGACACCGATGACCAGCCAGAGCGCCGAATAGGTGTAGGTCTCGAGCTGGCCGAGACCGCTCCACAGGCCAATGAACTCGCCCTTGAACACGCGCCTGACCGACAGTGTGGCGTAGGCGAAGACAAGCAGCGCCGCGACCACCGCCAGCATCTGCGCATACCATGGCGGCCGCCTGTCCCTGGCATAGAGCGCCAACCCGCCAGCGGCGATGGCCGGCAGGAGGTAGGCCAGGAACAACAGGTTGAACACCGGGATCTGGCCGGTCGACTCGTCTGTGAACAGCGGGTTCAGCACCAGGAAATGCTGGAAGACGATGAAGGCGACCGAGACCACGCCGGCGGCCATCGAGCCGTAGCGGAGCACCGAGCTTGGCGAGCGCATGTCGATGGCGACCAATATGGCGCCGGCGCCGATGGCGATCAGCGTATAGATCGCCTGTTCGGCGAGCGTGACGGTGCCGGTGTCGATGATGCCGCCATGCATGGCGTGGCGTACCAGCATGGCGACGGTAAGCAGCGCGAACAGGGCTGCACCCGCCTCCATGGCAAGGCGCGGCCGTCCATTGGTGGTGCGCGCGAGTTGCCAGGCGGCAAAGCCGAAGGCCAGCGCCGGCACGCCGTATCCTGGCAGCAGCCAGTTGAACACGGGCGTCTTCGTCAGAAATTCGGCGCCGACGATGGTCGGATCGAAGGCGACACGGCCAAGCACCGCGACGACCGCGCCAACCGAAATCCAACCGAGCACCGGATAGGAGCGCCAGCGCGTCGCCAGCGCCGGCACGACGGCGACCACGCCGGCAAGCAGCGTGGTCCAGCCGGAACCGAAGGCCATATGCAGCATCAGGAGGCCGGCCAGAGCCGAGCCGCAAAGTGCGAAGGAGACGGCGACATCGCCCTTGAGCGGCGGCTGTTCGGCGCGCGCGATCCCTTCGCCGCCGGCAGCGAAGACGACAATCAGAAGGGCAGCGACCGCGGCGTAGGCAAAATCGCGGTCGAGATTGCCGTAGGCGAGCCACAGCGTCAGCAGGATGACCAGCGGCGCGGCGACGCCCCATGCCGCCCAGCATGCCGCGCGAACCTGCGCGGTGGCGGCGAAGCGGCGTGCGGCCCAGAGGCCGGCGCCGATGAAGACCAGGCCGAGACCAATGCCGATGCGCAGCGTCCACGGGTTTCCGGCGGCCACCGGCATGCCGTCAAAGCCTATGTTTCCCTGGGATATGTCCGAGCCGATGGTGGCGGGCGGAATAATGCCGAGATAGATCATCACGCTCACCACACCGGCGGCATGAAGCAGGGGCAAAGCGCGCGGCCGGTAGAGTGCGGTGGCGACAAGAGCGACGAGAACGGTTGCGCCCGGCAAGGCGCCGCCGGCGGCGACAAGTGTCATGTCGACGGACAGGCCAAGTGCTGAAAACGCAACGAAGACGCCAGGCACGATCGAGGGCCAGTCGAAACCGTTCTTCGCAGTTTCCGCTTCGCCGCCACGACTGCCCAGCCAGACAAAGGCAAGCACAGCCAGAGTCACCGCGTCGATGAACAGGATGACGGCGAGGTCGGTGCCGGGCGCAGCCATCATGTAGGCGATGGTCCAGGCGCCGGTGCCGAAGAAGGCCGCCGCGATCAGGAATTTCCAGTCGCGCATGCGGGCGATCACCGCGGTGGCGGCAAGCACGATGGCGAGATAGATGAACAGCGCCCATGGGTTGGGTGCCTGCGAGGACACAAGCGCCGGCGTTGCCATGGAGCCGACAAGGCCGATGCCGGCCAGTGCCTGGCCGTGGACGAGAGCGGCGACAATCGTTGCCACGCCGATGGCGCCGAGCACAGTGAAGGCGAAGGCCGGGCCGACGAAGCCGTAAACGGCATGGGCGGCATAGACCGTGCCGAACAGGATGAAGGCGCCGGCGGCCGTCAGGATCGCCGGGATGTAGGCGCCAGCCACTCCTTCCACCGGGACCTTGAAGCCCGTGCGGCGGATGAACTCGCCGCCGCCGATCAGCACCAGACCGAGCAATGCCGCCAGGGCCAGCCGCACTTCCGGGCCGAAAATGCCGGCCTCGATGGTGTAGCGGATCAGGAACAGGCCGCCCAAGGCCAGCGCGATGCCGCCGACCCAGACCGCCCATCGTGTGCCGAGCGCGGTTTCGACTTCGGACTGCCGGGCCGCTTTCGCGGTGGCAGCCGGCGCGGATCCGGTCAACGCCGCCTTGGCCGCTGCTGACAGTTCCGGCATCGGCTCGCTGGTGGCCGCTTCGGGCGCCGCGGCCGGTGCTTTCGCCGCTTCGGCTACTGTTGGCGAAGCTATGTCGGCAATCGCCGTGGTGGCCTGAGCGGTATCCGCCGGCACGCTGTCATTTGCGGCCGCCTCAACCGCCTTGGCAGCGGGCGCAGCAACATTCACACCGGACAGAACCAGACTGCGCAGCGCGCCGAGTTCGCGCTCGATCAGGCTGATGCGGCCCTGCTGGCGCAAGACGAGGACGAACAGCACGACAACGACGACGGCGCCAATCAGGCTTTCAAACATGGCGGTTCCCCCAAACCAGGCCAGTTTTCACTGACAATTGCGGCAGCCACACGGCCACCCCAGACGGCTATTCAAGTCACGCCACCGCAATGGTGAGCGGAGAGAAATCATCGAGCATGTTTCGCCGGCAAATTCCAGCGGTCTACAGTCGTTATCCTCACCCATCATCCCGAATGGTCAGGAATGGCGCCGCCGCTACTTGCCAGGGACCCATGCTATCCTCAAATGAGCTACGAGGACAATCGAATGCCTAGAAGAAGCGCGGGACTGCTGATCCACCGGACAAGGGCCGGCATTCTCGAGTTTCTGCTGGTCCATCCCGGCGGTCCCTTCTGGGCAAGAAAGGACGAAGGCGCGTGGTCTATCCCCAAGGGTCTCATCGAAGAGAACGAGGATGAGCTGGCGGCCGCCCGGCGCGAGGCCGGAGAGGAACTCGGCGTCGCCATCGATGGCGATTTCGAGCCCGTTGGCAGCTATCGGCAACCGGGCGGCAAGATCGTCATCGCCTGGAGCGTCGAAGCCGATATCGATACCGATGCCATCAAAAGCGACATGTTCACCCTCGAATGGCCGCCAAGGTCGGGCTCGATGAAGGAATTCCCCGAAGTCGACAGAGCCGGCTGGTTTTCATTGCCTGAAGCCAGCCTCAAAATCCTCAGCGGTCAACGCGCCATCCTCGATGATTTCATGGAGCGGCGCAAAGCCGGCTGAGCCAAAGCCGCCTTCCTCAGCGCGCCGCCAGATTGGCGACTGGAAAGATCGAGCATGTCTCGGTGCCGAAGGCCAGCAACTTGCCCTGCGCGTCCTTCAACGTTGCCTCGGACACCGCCAGCGTGCGGCCCTTGTGGACGATCTTGCCCTCGCAGACCACTTCGCCGGTCTTCGGCGTGATCGGCCGCGTAAAATTCACCTTGAACTCCGCCGTCGTGTAGGCCTCGCCCTTCTCGAGCAGCGTCTGCACTGCGCAGGCCAGCGCCGAATCCAGCAGCGTCGCCGCCCAGCCGCCATGCACGCCGCCCAGCGGGTTGAGATGGCGCTCGCTCGGCATGCCACGAAACACCGCCCGCCCCTCCGACACTTCGGTCAGGGTAAAATTCAGCCGGAAGGAAATCGGCGGCGCTGGATATTTGCCGTCGATGATGCGCTGCAAAAGTTCGAGGCCGCTGTATTCGTGCAGGTCGCCAAGCGGAATGGTGCCGAGGCCAAGCGGCGACATCCGGCCGGGATAAAGTTCGACTTCGCTCATATGATGATGCTCAGGTTGTGATTTCTGGGGCAGCGTCTGTTGTTGCGGCGGCCTTGCCGCCCGAATGGTGCTTGCGCAAGGCGGCGAGGAAGCCGGCACGCGCGTCGGGCTGTTCGATGCCGCGCGGCTCATAGACATGGCGGGTGAAGAAGAAACCGGTCAGCCGGAACGCATCCTCGAGTGCCGCCTGATCGGCGCGCAGACCAGAGCCGCGCTGCAGGAAGGCCGGCAGCACCAGCATCTTGTCGCGCCATGGCGCGCCGGCCTGGCGCGACACGGCGCGGCCGGATTTCGGCGAGACATAGGCCAGATCCTGCCGGGCGCCAGTCGCCGCGCACTGGCTGAGATCGAGGCCAAAGCCGAGCTCGTCGAGGATGAGCAGTTCGAAGCGCGCCACCAATTCACCGGCGGCATCTGGATCGTCGAGATGGGCGATCATCACGGCCAGCGTCTCGTAGAGGGCGCCATGGGCGTCGCGCTCCGGCAGCAGCCTCAGATGCGCGGCCATGGTCTGCAGGCCGTAGACGGCCACCGCGCTGTCCATCAGCCGGGCGGCATTCATCTCGATCGCCTCGGCCTGAAAGATGCCGAGATGCTCGTCGAGGCGGGCCCGCCACAACAGGTCGACGCGGTTGCCGGGCTGCAGCACCGGCTGCTGCTTGCGCGAGCGGCCGCCGCGCACCAGGCCGAGATGGCGGCCATGCGCGCGCGTCATCACCTCGAGGATGGCGCTGGTTTCGCCATGCTTGCGGGTGCCGAGAATGATTCCCTCGTCGCGCCATTCCATGCCGGGAGCTTGTCACCGGTTGCGTGGCGAAATCAAGGATTACGCCAGGGACCCTGCATGGGCTCCTGACATCGGCGTGCGCCGAAATATCGGAAAACCATCGGAAAGCCGTCGGGATTTTCCGCCGCGCAATCGTCAGTAAGGACGGGTTGGCCGACACGGCCGAAGCACAACCTTCCGGAATGTTCGGATGGTTCGTGCCCAGATGCATGTCGACCGATCGGGCAGCCCGGCGACCTCTCATGCCCCCTGCCCGCCGAGAGGACCCGACATGATTTCCTTCCTGAGCCTGGTGCGAAGGCACCAGCTGATATCCTTCTTTTCAATGGCGCTTGGCCTGACCTGGCTGTTGTTCATCCCATTCTGGCTGTCGAAGGGCGACAGCATTCCGTGGTTCACCTTCGGGCCGGTGGTTGCCGCCTTCACCGTCGCGGCTCTTTCGGGAAGCTTGGCCTCGGTCAAGGCCATCCTTGCCTCGATGGTGAAGTCGCGGGTGCATCCGCTGTGGTATCTCGTGGCGTTCGGCCTGCCGTTCGCGGCACAGCTGGCCTCGATCCTGATCAATCCGCTGCTTGGGGCCGCAGCGCCCGCCTGGAGCAACATCCCGGCGATGAGCGAGATACTGCCGATCATCGCGCTCTACGCCGTCTTCAGCGGCCCGCTCGGTGAAGAGCCGGGTTGGCGCGGCTTTGCGACGCCGCGACTGCTGGCCAGCCATTCGGCGCTCACAGCCAGCCTGATCCTTGGCGTGCTCTGGGCGATCTGGCATTTTCCGCTCGGCCTGGTCGGCGACCTCAGTGTCTACGGTACGATCAACGTATTGCTGGCCGGCATCGTCTTTACCTGGCTCTATCAGAATACCGGCAGCGTGCTGCTCGCCTTCATCATGCATGTCACGCATCAGAACAGCGTCCGCTTCCTCGGCAAAGTGTTCACTGGCGGCGACTATGTGCAACAGCAATGGATCGGTGTCGCGATCTGGGCGATGATCGCGGCGGCAATCGTTGCCTATTACGGCACAGAAAGCTTTGTCCGCCGGCCCAAGGTTGCGCTTGCAGTCGCGAGTGCGGCCTGACCGTCACGCCACTCGCGCATGGTCGGCCAGCACCTCATCGATCACGCGCCGGGATCTTTCGGCCTCGGCCTGGTTGGCGTCGTGTCCGGCAACGTGATCAGCACGACGAAGCTCAATGCGGAAACTCAAGCCCCATCTCGCGGTAGCGCTCGGGGTCGTCGCCCCAGTTCTCCCGCACCTTGACGAACAGGAACAGGTGCACCTTCTGTTCCAAAATGCCGGCGATCTCCATCCGCGCGGCCTGCCCGATGGCGCGGATCGTCTCGCCCTTGTGGCCGAGCACGATCTTCTTCTGGCTGTCGCGCTCGACATAGATGGTCTGGTCGATACGCACCGAGCCGTCCGGCTTCTCTTCCCATTTCTCGGTCTCGATATGGGAGGAATAGGGCAACTCCTGATGCAGCCGCAAATACAGCTTTTCGCGCGTGATCTCGGCTGCCAGCTGGCGCATCGGCAGGTCGGAGATCTGATCCTCCGGATAGTACCAGGGGCCGACTGGCAGCGCTTGCGCGAGGTAGTCGAGCAGGTCCTTGCAGCCGGAGCCGGTCAGCGCCGAGACCATGAAGGTGCGCTTGAACGGCACTTTTTCGTTGGCTGCCGCGGCCAAGGCCAGCAGCGCCTCGTGCTTGACCCGGTCGACCTTGTTGAGGATCAGCACCATCGGCTGGCGGACATCCTTCAGCCGCTCGAGGATGGCGTCGGCGTCGCCCCGGATGCCGCGCTCGGCATCGATCAAGAGCAGCACGATATCGGCGTCCTTGGCGCCGCCCCAGGCGGTTGTCACCATCGCGGTGTCGAGCCGGCGCTTCGGCTTGAAGATGCCGGGCGTGTCGACGAAGACGATCTGTGCATTGTCATGGGTGGCGATGCCGCGCACGATAGCGCGGGTGGTCTGCACCTTGTGGGTGACGATCGACACTTTGGCGCCGACCAGTTGGTTGACCAAAGTCGACTTGCCGGCATTGGGCGCGCCGATCAGGGCGACGAAGCCGGAATGCGTTGCAGGCGCTTCCGCTGCCGAGGGCAAGTCTTCGCTGGCGGTCATGCCGCACTCCCTTGGTTGGCCCAGATGCCTTCGCGCACAAGAAATGCCGATGCCGCCGCTTCTTCGGCTGCACGGCGAGAGCCGCCCATGCCGCTTGCCGGGGCAAAACCACTGACCTTCACGGAGACCGTGAAGACCGGTTGGTGTTCAGGTCCTTCGCGTTTTTCGATCGCGTATTCGGGCCTGACATCGCTGCTCTTGGCGATCCATTCCTGCAGGTCGGATTTCGGATTGGGCGGCTTTGCTACGACCTTTTGCGAGCGCGGCTCCCAGTATCGCAGGACGAATTGCCTGGCCGCATCGAGGCCGCCATCGATATAGACCGCCGCGATCAGCGCCTCGACCGCATCCGCCAGATAGTTTCCGCCCGAGCCGCGCGAGCGCGCCTTCAAGGCGGCGTCGGCCCGCACTAGATCTTCCAGCTGCATTTCAATGCCGATCTCGGAACATGTCCGCGCATCGACCAGGGCATTGAAGCGAGGGGCGATCTCACCTTCCGGCGCTTCGGGAAATTTTTCGAAAAGCAGGTCGGCAACGATCAGGCCGAGCACGCGGTCGCCGAGGAATTCGAGGCGCTGGTTGTTGCTGTTGGCCCTGACCGCACTGGAATGGGTCAGCGCGGTCTCGAGCAAACGAACATCCCGGAAGGAATGGCCGGTTCTGGCTTTCACCAAATCGGCCAGAGTTTCACCAGTCGGGCGCTTCAAAGCCATCAATTTACGAAATGGAACATGCGCGACAGGCGCACCAGCGACGGCCATTTCCAGATCTCAAGCGGGCTCGCTTTGCCTGCGATCGAGAAGAAGACGATGTTGGCGCGGCCGACCAGGTTTTCAGCCGGCACGTAGCCGACGCTCAGGCGGCTGTCGGAGGAATTGTCGCGGTTATCACCCATCATGAAATAGTTGCCGGGCGGCACAACGAACTCGCGGGTGTTGTCGGTGATCGAATTCGGTGTCAGGTCGAGCGTGTCGTAGCTGACGCCGTTGGGCAGAGTCTCGCGATAGACATCGACCGGCTCGGGCACTTCCGTGATATCAGGATTTTGGATCTGGCCGGTCTTCACGCGCGGAACACCCTGGCCATTGATGAACAGCTGGCCGTCCTTCATCTGGATATGGTCGCCGGGGAGGCCGACGACGCGCTTGATGTAATCGAGCGACGGATCCGGCGGGAACTTGAACACCACCACGTCGCCACGCTTCGGGTCGGAACCCCAGATACGGCCCGAAAAGATGTCGGGCCCGAACGGCAGCGAATAGCGCGAGAAGCCATAGGACCATTTGGTGACGAAAAGATAGTCGCCTTCGAGCAAGGTCGGCCGCATCGACCCCGACGGGATCGAGAAGGGTTGGAACAGGAGCGTGCGGATGACCATGGCCAGCAGCAAAGCCTGGATGATGACGCTGACGATTTCGCCAAGCCCGCCGGATTTCTTCTCGGATTTTTCAGCCACGCTCATGTCGTCCTCGATTGTGCTTGGATGGGTATAGAGTCTCGGCGCGCGCTGGGCAACGTCATGCCGGCGTTAGATATAATCGCCGGTCGTCAGATGCAATCAATGTGGCGCTTGTTCGGCGGGCAGCGCCTCGATGATCACAAAGGCTTGAGCAAGCGGGAAATCGTCGGTGATTGTGAGGTGGATCGCCGCTTTGTGTCCTTGCGGCAGGATTTTGGCCAGCTGCGCGGCCGCCCCGCCGGTCAACGCCATGGTCGGTTTGCCGCTAGGCAGGTTGACGACTCCCATGTCGCGCCAGAACACACCTTGCGCCAGGCCGGTGCCGAGCGCCTTGGCGCAGGCTTCCTTGGCGGCGAAGCGCTTGGCATAGGAGGCGGCACGCGCGCCACGGCCCTCGGAGCGGGCCTGCTCGACCTCGGTGTAGATGCGCTGGATGAAACGCTGGCCATGCCGTTCCAGCGACTTTTCGATGCGTCTGATGTCGATCAGGTCGCTGCCGATGCCGATGATCATTCCGCCGGGACTTCTCGTCCGCCGTGGCCGGCTTTGTGTGCCCGTTCGGCCATGCGCTTGCGGCGCTGCTCGCGAAAGGCGGTCATGCCCCAGCGGGTGATGCCGTAGAAGATGAGCCCGAAGACCAGCCCGAGCGGCACCGCGCCGATCAGCATCGGCTCCAGCACCGGGTGCCACAGTTTGGCAAACGACAGCGTGTGCATCATCTCACCAAGATGCGCAGGCGGTCCGTTCTTGGGCAGGCGTTCATGCAGGATCAGCTTGCCGACTTCCCAGGACGCCCCCCACAGCAGCGGGAAAGTCAGCGGATTGCCGAAGAATACCGCGCCGAGGGCGGCGGCCACCAGATTGCCGGCGATTACCCAGCAGAGCACGGCGGCGACGGCGAAATGGAAGCCGAGCGGGAAGAAGGAGGCGAACACGCCGGCCGCGACGCCGGCCGCCACTGCGTGCGGCGTCGCCTTCAGCCTGAGGATGCGCTTGGAGAAATACTGCAACGAGCGGGAAAACGAGCGGCGCGGCCATAGATAGGTACGCACCCGCTCCAACAGGCCATCAGGCTTGCGGCGTCGAAAAAGCACTCTGTTTCAATTCCCGTTCAGCAACGCCCCAACCATCCCAGGCCGGACGCGATAGGTCTATCTTGCGCTTCGAGGGCGCAGAAAGGCAACAACGACTTTAATATAGCGACTGCCTTGCCGCGGAACAACGAAACGCCGCGCTGGTCTGCCGCAGTCCTGTAAAAGAGCGCCATTGGGGCGAAACTGAGGACAACCCCAGGTGAGAGGTTAGATACGACGATAAGGCCGGCCCGCGAAGACCATGCCGAGGCGGATAGACTATTTCAGATATTCGCTGACTTCGACCAGATTGCCGTCCGGATCGCGAAAATAGACCGACATCATTGGGCCGCGAGCGCCGGTACGTTCGACCGGACCGACTTCTATTGCCACGCCATTGACCTCCAGGCTGCCACAGATCTCGGCGAGCGGCCTGGCGGCGACCAGACAGAAATCGCCGGACCCGGCCGTCGGCGTCCTGGCTTTCGGCTCAAAAGTGCGGCCGACTTCATGCAGGTTGATCTTCTGCGACCCGAACAGCAGCGCCGTCGGCCGGTTCGGCTCGTCGAGACGTTTCAGGCCTAGCACGCGCTGATAGAACGCGCAGGTGGCCTCCACCGAGCGGACCGTCAGCACGAAATGATCGATGGCACCTATCACAGCTAAGCTCCTGCCTGGATCAGCCGGAAATCCTTTGACGGCGGCCAGTCGCCTCGATTTTCGACGCTTCGGCGACGAGCCAGTCGATAAAATAGCTAACGTCCTCACGCTGGCGCTTGGCTTCGGCGCACAGGCAATAGTAGTTGTGAATGGCGGGTACGGCGAGAGGCAATGGTTGCACCAGCCTGCCCTCATCCAGGTCCCGCGCGGAGATGATCTCGTCGCTCAAAGCGACGCCGTAGCCGTCCCGTGCCGCTTGCAGGACAATGCCGAAGTCATCGAAAAACACGTCAGATGAGCCGGTGTATACGCCGCCCGCCGCAGCTTGGTACCGGCGCCATTGCGAACCGTCATCCTCATGCAGCAAGCGATGCGACGCCAAGTCGCCGATCTGCCTGATCGCGTTCGGGCCACGTAGCAGTTGCGGACTGCATACCGGGGTCATGCGTATCCCGTGAAGCAACTGCCACCAAAAACCGGGCCAAGGTGGAACGCCATAAACCACGGACACGTCGGCCTTCCGCCAGTCCACTTGGTTGAAACGGGCCGCGGTGACGACATTGAGCGTGAAATTCCGGTTCTCTGCCATGAAGTCGAACAGGCGCGTTGCAAGCCACGCGACACCGTGAACCTGGGGCATCGATATCGTCAGCACGCTTTTGGTGATGGATGCCGCCTTGCGCGCCGCGACATCTCGAACTCCCACCATCAGCGTGTCGAGTGCCTTTCGCACGGAACGTTGAAGGGTAGCGCCCTCCTCGGTCAATGCGAGCTGGCGACCGCGCTTCTCGAACAGTTCGACACCCAGAGAAAGCTGGAGAGAGCGTATCTGCTGACTGACGGCCCCTGGGGTGACATGCAGTTCGGCGGCAGCGGCGCCCATGTGACCCAGCCTGGCGACGCTTTCGAAGACTCTGAGCGCATTCAGCGGCGGCAATCGCATCCACTCCTCCCGGTTTCGCGTGACCGTTTAGTCTTCCTGCGATTCTTTCGCACATAAATTTTAGCTTGTCTGCATTTGGCCACGCGGTAGCTGTTAGCCGGCCCGGCAAGGGCAACGGTCAGAGGGAAACAAAACAATGAACATTCATTCGAAAAGGGCGGCGATGCTTACGCTCGCTGCCGGTATAGCAATGGGAATGAGCGTGCATGCCTCGGCTGCCGCGGACAAGCCGAAATTTGCCGCCGAAGGCTCGCTGAAGGTTTGTACGGCTGGCGACTTTCCGCCCATGCAGTATTACAAGAACCCGGGCGATGCCGACCTCGTCGGCTTCGAGATTGATGTCATCAACGCAATCGCCAAACGCTGGGACGCGAAGGCCGAATTCGTAGTCGGCGACTTCAAGGGGCTTCTGCCGTCGCTCGACTCGCAAAGATGCGACCTGGTCGCAAGCGGCATCATGATCACCCCCGTGAGACTGGAGAAATACGACGGCGTTCCGTATTTCGGATCCCATGTCGTGCTGCTGGTGCCCGGTTCGGATGCGGACAGCAAAGCCCCGGAGGACATGAGCGGCAAGGTGATGGCGATCGAGGCCGGAACGACCTACGAAAAGGTGATCGCGGACCTGAACGCGAAGCTGGCAGCCCGCGGCAAGGCACCCATCCAGGTGCAGACCTACCCGTCGGCATCCGGCGTCATCGAACAGATACTGGTCGGGCGCGCCGCCTCCACGATTACGCAGGACACCACCGCGGCTTTTCGAATGATGCAGATGCCCGACCGGTTGAAGGTCGCCTACACCTACGCCGACAGCGAAACCTACGGCATCTACATGCGCAAGAACCCGGCAGATCGCGCAATGGTCAAGGATGCAATCGAGGCCCTTCAGAAGAGCGGCGAGATGAAGGATCTCCTGGCAAAGTGGCGTCTGCCGGCGACTTCTACCGACGTCCCGCACGACTGACGAGGCGGGCGGAATGTTTGACTACCATCTGTTCCTTTCGGCTGTCTTTGGCTGGCCCCTTGCAAAAGGGGCTCTGCTGACGACGGTGTTGACCATATCGGTAATGACTTGCTCCTTGATCGTGGCAACACTGTTCGGATCGGTTGCCGGATCCCAGAAGAAGGCGTTGCGTTGGTCGGTCGGCGGCTATGTCTGGCTTTTCCGTGGCGCGCCGGCGCTGTTGATCCTGCTGTTCGTCTGGAACGGACTGCCGCAACTGTCGGCGGTGTTCAGGCAGGCCTGGTTCACGCCTTTCATCGCGGCCTTCCTGGCGCTGACGCTGATTGAGGTCGCCTATCTGACGGAGATCCTTCGAGGCGCCTTTGCGGCGGTCGGAAAAGGCCAACACGAAGGCGCCGCGGCCCTCGGGCTGCATCGGTGGCAGATTTTCGTCCTGATCACGCTGCCGCAGGCGCTGAGAGTTGCGGTTCCTGCCCTGATCAACGAGTTCATCTCGTTGTTGAAGGCCACGTCGTTGGCAACGGTGATTTCGCTCAAGGAGCTCATGACGCTCACCCAGTTCGCCATTGCGACCAGTTTCCGGTTTCTCGAATGGTACGGCGCCGCGTTGGTTTACTACATGCTGATGGTCTCCGTGCTGACAGTCTTCCAGACGCGCATCGAACGCCTGCTTTCGAAGGGGCATCGATAACAGTCGCGCATTTCACACGAGAGACGAAACAAATGACTTCAGAACAACTGACGGGTGCGACCGGCGTCGCACCTGGAACGCCAGCCATTGAGCTCGTCAAGGTCGCCAAGTCCTATGGCAGCTTCAAGGCTCTGCAAGGCGTGTCGATGACCGTGGAGCGGGGATCGCGGATGGTCATCTGCGGCCCGTCCGGTTCGGGCAAATCAACGCTTATCAGGTGTATCAACCGGCTCGAAATCCATGACGCGGGCGTCATCACCGTCAACGGGGCAGAACTAACCGACCAGATCGTCAGAATCGACCGCATCAGACGAGACGTCGGCATGGTGTTTCAGCACTTCAATTTGTTCCCGCATCTCACCGTTCTCCAGAACTGCACCCTGGCTCAACGCTGGGTGAGGAGACGCTCGCACAGGGAAGCATCAGACATCGCCATGGCGCTTTTGGAACGGGTGGGCATCCCCGAAAAAGCAAGCAGCTATCCAGCAGAGCTTTCGGGCGGACAACAGCAGCGGGTCGCCATCGCCCGAGCCCTGTGCATGAACCCAAGCATCATGCTGTTCGACGAGCCCACCTCCGCGCTTGACCCGGAGATGGTCAAGGAAGTGCTCGATACCATGGTCAGTCTGGCGGCAGACGGCATGACCATGATTTGCGTCACACACGAGATGGGATTTGCCAGGCAGGTCGCGAGCCAGGTCGCCTTCATGGAAGGCGGCAAGGTCATCGAGAGCAATACGCCGGAGAGGCTTTTCTCAACTCCCGCGCATGAACGCACCAGGCGCTTTCTGAGCAATCTCCTTCATTGAACAGGTGTGATGTGGGCAACCTCCCGGATTGGTTCGCGGCTGAACGGGTTTCCGATAAGATCCTTCGAATCTGGGAGCCATATGTGCATCCCTTCTTCCGGGCCAACCTCTTTCACGTGACGGGAAGGGACGCCGATCTCATCATCGACTTCGGCATGGGACTGCAGTCCCTTCGCCGGTTCCTGCGCCTCAGGAGCGGCAAGCCGGTATTGGCCGTCGCGACCCATGCCCATGTCGACCACGTAGGCTCGTTTCATGAATTCGAGCACCGTCTGGGACATGCGGCGGAAGAAGACGGGTTCGCGACGATGGCGGACGAGCACACCTTGGCCGGCTTCTTTCGAGCTCAGCCGGAGCCGGTTTCCCGACCCCCCTATCCAGCGTGGTCTCCCGAGGGCTACGTCATTGCCCCGTCGCCTCTCACGGACGCGCTGATCGAAAACCGCCGCATCGAAACAGGGGATGCGTCATACCGAACTCTGCACCTGCCGGGTCATTCTCCGGGCTCGATCGGATTGCTCGACGAGCAGAACGGCGTCCTGTTCAGCGGAGACGCCATTTACGATGGCTTGCTTGTCGATGATTTGCCCAGTTGCGATAAGGCCCAATATCGTAAAACGATGGAGCGGCTTCTTATCCTCGAGGTGGACGTGGCGTATGGCGGGCATGGCAATCCGATGTCCCGAGAGCGGATGAGATCGATCGCCGAAGGCTATCTGAAATCCGCGCTCCTCGAGTGATCCGCGAGATAAGGCGTCAGGGCATACCGATTCAGATATTGCGGCTTCCTGGCTTAACGGCCGGTATGGCGGCCAGTTCCGGCGGCAGGCGGTCGGCGGGATAGGCCGGCACCTCATAGTCGGCGAGCGCGATCAGTGGCACGCCGACATTGGTCCTGCCGGCCGAGCGGTCGATGATGCAGGCCCCCGCCACGACCTCAGCGCCAAGCGCGCGCAGGCAGTCGATGGTCTCGCGGATCGAGAGGCCGGTGGTGACGATGTCCTCGACGATGACGACGCGCGATCCCGGCGCGATCTCGAAGCGGCGCAGCCTGAACTCGCCGCCTTCGCGCTCGACCCAGATTGCGGGCACGCCGAGATGGCGCGACGTCTCGTAGGCCGGGATCAGACCGCCGATCGCCGGGCCGACGACATAGTCTATCTTGCCCGGCACCGCCTTGCGGATCTTTTCGGCCAGCGCCTTGCACAGGCGCTCCGTCTTGTCGGCATGCATGAAGACCCGGGCCTTCTGCAGGAAGATTGGGCTGCGCAGGCCTGATGTCAGGATGAAATGTCCCTCCAGAACAGCGCCCGCCTCGCGGAATATGCCCAGCACTTCGTCCGTGTTCATCCTGCCTGCCCCGAAAAACTAGTGGTTAGCCGTTGACGCGCCGCGCATCGCTGACGCTCGAATTGTCCTTGAGCTGCGACAGCAGCCGGTTGAGATGCTTCAGATCCCAGACTTCGAGATCGATCAGCATTTCGGTGAAGTCGGGCGCGGTGCGCACCATCGACAGCGTATGGATGTTGGCGTCGTTCGAGGCAACCACCTGGGCGATGTCGGCCAACGACCCTGGCGCGTTGATGGCGGTGACCGAGACGCGCGCCGGAAAGCGTTCCTTGGTCTGCTCGTCAATGTCCCAGCGCACGTCGATCCAGCGCTCCGGCTGGTCGTCGAAGGCCTGCAGCGCCGGCGACTGGATGGGATAGATGGTGATGCCGGTGCCGGGCTGGACGATGCCGACGATGCGGTCGCCGGGCACGGCTCCTTCCGGCGCGAAGCGCACCGGCAGGTCGCCTCGCACGCCGCGGATCGGTACAGCGCCATCGCGCGGCTGGTTTTTGTCCTTGCGCGCGGCTCGCGTACCGGGCATCTGGAACAGCATGCCGGCGGCGTTGCGGATCTTCGACCAGCCCTCCTCGCGCTGCTTGGGGGCACTGACGGTGACGCGCTCGTCCTTGTAGTCGGGAAAGACCGCCTTCATCACGTCGGTGGAGGCCAGTTCGCCGCGCCCGACCGAGGCCAGCACATCCTCGATGTCCTTGCGCGCCAGCCGGTGCAGCACCGGCTTCAGGTTTTCCTTGGTGAAGGTCTTGCCGGCGCGTTCGAAAGCGCGCTCGAGGATACGGGCGCCGAGACCCGAATACTGCTTGCGGATGGCGTTCTTGGTGGCGCGGCGGATGGCCGAGCGCGCCTTGCCGGTGACAACCACCGATTCCCAGGCCGCCGGCGGCACCTGCGCCTTGGAGCGGATGATCTCGACCTCGTCGCCGTTCTTGAGCTCGGTCATCAGCGGCATGATGCGGCCGTTGACCTTGGCGCCGACGCAGGTGTCGCCGACATCGGTGTGCACGGCATAGGCAAAATCGATGGGGGTGGCGCCGCGCGGCAGCGCGATCAGCATGCCTTTCGGCGTGAAGCAGAACACCTGGTCCTGGAACAGCTCCAGCTTGGTGTTTTCGAGGAAATCCTCCGGGTTGTCGCCTTCGGCCAGTTGCTCGATGGTGCGCCGCAACCAGGCGTAAGCGTTGGTCTCTTTTGAGATCGTATGGGCGGCACCGTTGGTCTTGCCGCCGGTGTCCTTGTAGATCGAATGGGCAGCGACGCCGTATTCGGCGATCTTGTTCATCTCGCGGGTGCGGATCTGCAGTTCGACGCGCTGGCGCGAGGGGCCGACGATTGTGGTGTGGATCGAGCGGTAATCGTTCTGCTTCGGCGTCGAGATGTAATCCTTGAAGCGGCCGGGCACCATCGACCATGTCGTGTGGATGGCGCCGAGCGCGCGGTAACAATCTTCGACGCTGTCGACGACGACGCGGAAACCGAAAATGTCCGAGAGCTGCTCGAAGGACAGCGCCTTGGCCTCCATCTTGCGAAACACCGACCACGGCTTCTTCTGCCGGCTCTTCACGCCGGCGTTGATCGCGTGCTTCTCGAACAGCGCCGACAGCGCCTTCTCAATGTCGGTCAGCACGCCCTTGTTGCGCTCGAAGATCTCGGCAAGCCGCGCGGTCACGGCGCGATAGGCTTCCGGATTGATGAAGCGGAAGGCGATCTCCTCCAGCTCCTCGCGCATGCCTTGCATGCCCATGCGCCCGGCGAGCGGCGCATAGATATCCATCGTCTCCTCGGCGATGCGCAGGCGCTTGGCCTCGGGCATGTGGTCGAGGGTGCGCATGTTGTGCAAACGGTCGGCGAGCTTGACCAGAAGGACGCGCACATCCTCCGAGATGGCCAGCAGCAGCTTGCGCAGGTTCTCCGCCTGCTCGGCCTTCTTGGAGACGAGATCGAGCTTCTTCAGCTTGGTCAGACCCTCGACCAGCTTGCCCATTTCGGGGCCGAACAGATCGTCAATCTCGGCCCGCGTCGCGGTCGTGTCCTCGATCGTGTCGTGCAGCAGAGCGACGGCGATCGTCGCCTCGTCCATGTGCATTTCGGTGAGGATGGCGGCGACTTCGAGCGGATGGGAGAAATAGGGATCGCCGGACGCGCGCTTCTGGTGGCCATGCTTCTGCATGGCGTAGACATAGGCCTTGTTGAGCAACGCCTCGTTGACGTCAGGCTTGTAGCGCGCGACGCGCTCGACAAGCTCATACTGACGCATCATGGGCGGGTTCTCGCGGTGCTGAAATGATTGATGCGCCGCACTAGCGTACGGCGCATCTCATAGATAGCCACGAAACTGACGGGACGGAAGTGCCGGAACCATATTCCCGGCAGGTCCAGAGCGCCGCCTAGTAGTCGTCGCTCTTTTCTGGCGGTACCAGGCCTTCGATGCCGGCCAGCAAGTCTTCCTCGGTCATGCGATCGAAGGTGACGTTTTCTTCGGCGTCGTCGGCATCGGTTGCCGCGACTGCGCCGCCGGTCTGGTCGGCGATCGCCTCGCCGTCGGCTTCGGGCTCGTCGACCTCGACATGCTTCTGCAGCGAGTGGATCAGATCTTCCTTGAGATCGTCGGGCGACAGCGTCTCATCGGCGATCTCGCGCAGCGCTACGACCGGATTCTTGTCGTTGTCGCGCGGCACGGTGATCGGCGCGCCCTGGCTGATCTGGCGGGCGCGATGGCCGGCGAGCAGCACGAGCTCGAAGCGGTTGTCGACCTTGTCGATGCAGTCTTCAACGGTTACGCGGGCCATTGATTGCCCCTTTCATGCCTGGATTTGATGGAAAACAGGCGCGGTCCATAACCCGAACGCCGCCAAAATACAAGCATTATGGCACTGTGACCTCATGGGCCGACCAATACCGGTTTTCGGGCGCCGATGAATGGCTTGCCGGCGAAGCTCGCCCACCGGCGGCGATACGGCCCCGATCACAATTGCTTGCAGTCGCCCCAGGCACCCTTGGATTGCCGTAAAACTGGCGCTATCTCGGTTGACGAAAGGTCAGCCGGTTTATTTACGAGCCGACCGATATATCAGACCCATTTCGATTAGTCCGCCACCTATTTCGAAAAAGGAATATTGCCATGTTCGACCCCCGTGAAAAAATCGCTCTTTTCATCGACGGCGCCAATCTTTACGCCACCTCGCGGGCACTCGGCTTCGACATAGACTACCGCAAACTGCTGTCGAGCTTTCAAAAGCGCGGCTATCTGCTGCGTGCTTACTACTACACCGCATTGGTCGAGGACCAGGAATACTCTTCAATCCGTCCCTTGATCGACTGGCTCGACTATAATGGCTTTAAGGTGGTGACCAAGCCGGCCAAGGAATTCACCGACTCGACCGGCCGCCGCAAGATCAAGGGCAACATGGACATCGAGCTGACCGTCGATGCGCTGGAGCTTGCCGATGTCGTCGACCACTATGTCATCTTCTCCGGCGATGGCGATTTCCGCACGCTGGTCGAAGCGCTGCAACGGCGCGGCCGCAAGGTCTCGATCGTCTCCACCATGGCCTCGCAACCGCCGATGATCTCGGACGATCTGCGCCGCCAGGCCGACCACTTCATCGACCTGACATCGCTGAAGAACGAGGTCGGCCGCGATCCATCCGAGCGGCCGGTGCGCCGGCCCGAGCCGGCCGAGGTCGACGAGGAAGACTATTGAGAAGCGGTCGCCTTGAACGCCGCTTCCGAACCCGACCGCGACTGCCCGCTCTGCCCGCGCCTGCATGATTTCATCGCAGACTGGCGGCAGCGCGAGCCGTCCTGGTTCAACGCGCCGGTGCCGACCTTCTTGCCGCCAGAAGGCGACGGCGCCGTCGAGCTGCTGATCGTCGGACTGGCGCCCGGACTGCGCGGCGCCAACCGGACGGGGCGGCCGTTCACCGGCGACTATGCCGGCGACCTGCTCTATTCCACACTGATCGCGCACGGCTTCGCGCGCGGCGAGTTCAAGGCGCGGCCCGACGACGGCTTGCTGCTCGTCGGCACCGCGATCACCAATGCGGTGCGCTGCGTGCCGCCAGAGAACAAGCCGGTCAGCGCCGAGATCGCTACCTGCCGCAGTTTTTTGGTGCCGACGATTGCGCGCTTCCCCAGGCTGCGTGCAGTGCTGGCGCTGGGTTCGATCGCTCACCAGTCGACGGTCAGGGCGCTGGGCCAGCGCGTCGCCGCCTATCCATTCAAACATGGTGGCCGGCTCGAGGCCGGCGCTGTTACACTGTTTTCCAGCTATCACTGCTCGCGCTACAACACCAACACCGGTGTTTTGACGGAAGCCATGTTCGTCAAGGTCTTCAGCGACATCGCCGCATTCCTGCGGGGCTGAGGGCTGCCAAGTGTCGTCTCATACCGGCAGCAGCGCGTCCGGCTTCACATCCGATATCGACGCATAGGTGTGGGTTTCCCGCACACCCGGCAGCGGCAGGATCACGCGCTTGAGAAAATCCTGATAGGCGGCCATCTCGGAAATGCGCGCCTTCACCAGATAGTCGAAGCCGCCGACGACCATGTGGCACTCCAGCACTTCGGGGGCTTTCGCCACTGCCTCGGCGAAGCGGTCGAACACATGCGGCGCTGCCTGGTCGAGCCTGACTTCGATGAAGACAAGCGTGCCCCGGCCGATCTTTTGCGGATTGAGCACGGCCCGGACGGCAGTGATGAACCCGTCACGAAACAGGCGCTTCACCCGCTGGCTGGCGCCGGTCGGCGACAGGCCGACTCGGGCTGCGAGATCGAGCGTGGTGCGGCGACCGTCCTCCTGCAGCAACCGCAGCAGGCTGCGGTCGATGGCATCAAGCTGATCGGATTCATGATTCACGTTTGTAGTGCCCCTGTTGTGTGATTTTCACTTCCCGATTGCGAAAACAGCATATTTTGTCGCACCATTTTCAACAATAGGCTGCGCTTTAAACGAGAGCCGCTAGAGGAAGAAACCTCCGCCGGCAGGATCCAACGGGATGAGAATGCGCGCGGCAGAGGACCGAAACACGAAGCGGGCAATTCCTGCCGGCCTGGCCATGATCGGCATTTACGCCTTGCAGTTCGTCGCCGCCCGGTTCAGCCTGCGGGAGCATCTGACGGCGACCGATCTCGCGACCTTGCGCTTTATCGGCGCCGGCATGGTCATGCTGCCGGTCGTCTGGAGAAGCGGCCTGGCGACCATCAAGGCATTGGGCTGGAGACGTGCCTTGACGCTGGCGGCGCTGGCCGGACTGCCCTACCCGATCATCATCAATTGGGGCCTGACCTATGCGCCCGCCGCGCATGGCGCGGCACTTTGCCCTGCCTCGATCGTGTTCTTCTCGTTCGTGCTGTCGCACATGGCTACGACTGATAAAGCCTCGCGCCAGCGAACCATCGGCGTCGCCGCCATCATCGCCGGGCTGATCCTTTTCATCGCGCCGGTGCGCCCCGGCAACGGCGTGAAGGATGTCCTGTTCGGTGATCTTTTGTTCATCGCGTCGGGCGCAATGTTTGCCGCCTATGCCGTTCTCGTGCGGCGCTGGCGCGTCAATCCGGTCACGGCGACCGCAACGGTCGTGCTCCTGTCATGCGTGCCGCTGCCATTGCTCTATTTCTTTGCCCCGAACGGGCTGCGCGCCGCATCAGTGGCCGAGATCGCCAGCCAGATCGTCATTCAAGGGTTTTTGGCAGGTGCGGCCGCCATGTTCCTCTACACCTATGTCGTCCGGCAGCTGGGGTCGCAAACGGCATCGCTGTTCATGCCATGCGTGCCGATCGCAACTGTCCTGATCGCCATGACGGTGCTCGGCGAAACGCCGACCGGCACCCAGTTCGCCGCCATCGTGATCATGGCTGCGGGAATGGCCTTTTCGGCTGTTGCCAGACCTGCGGCCAAGACTGCCTGATTCAGGGCGATGGCGACGGTTGTGCAGATGGTGCAAACAACTCAGCCAGCGTTTGCTGCCCGCCCTGCAGCACATTGAGGTCGACATCGCCCTCGATGCCGTCGACGCGGCCCATATTATGGTACTGCCAGTAGATCCAGCCGTCCTCGCTCGGTTTGATCGCCAGCGAGCGTAGCCAGCGCGGTCGCACAGCTATCTGTTCGGCATAGGCGTCCTTAGCCTCGTCGGTCAGGTAGATGATCGCCGGCTTGCCGAACGCGGCTTCAACCGGCCCAAGGAAGGCCTGGAGTTCCGTGCCCAGCTGTTGCGGCGACGGGCGCTGCGGGCAATTGCCGCCGAATTCGATGTCGACGACCGGGGGCAGCAGCGGCTGATCGTGCGGCACCACTGCAATGAAATTCTTCGCCTGGTCGGCGCCCGGCCGGCAGAAGGTGAAAAAGTGGTAGGCGCCGACCGCAAGGCCAGCCGCACGGGCCTCGCGCAGGTTTTTGGCAAAGGCATCGTCGACATGGTCGCCACCCTCAGTCGCCTTGATGATGGCGAAAGCGACGTCATCGGCCGCAACGCGCCGCCAGTCGATCTCGCGCTGATGATGGGAAACGTCGATGCCCCTGACCGGATAGCTGTCCCGATCCGGCGAGAAGGTCTGGAAATACAAGAAGCCGCCTGCCGCAACGAGGCCGGCAATTACCAGACTGGCCGCACCCCAAAGGATGATCCGGTTCTTCAAGACCATCCCCTGTTCATCGTCGTGGCTGATTGGTCGAAACCCTTGAAAGCCAAACCGTTGGCTTTTCTAAGGCTATTCTCCGAGGCCCCTCACCCGCGTTCCTTGAGAAGCCGGCCCTTCTCGCGCGACCAGTCGCGCTGTTTTTCGGTTTCGCGCTTGTCGTGCAGTTTCTTGCCGCGGCCGACGGCGAGCAGCAGCTTGGCGCGGCCCTGGTCGTTGAAATAAATCTTCAGCGGCACCAGCGTCATGCCTTCGCGCTCAATGCTTTGCGACAGTTTTGCCATCTCGCGCTTGTTGAGCAGCAGCTTGCGGCGCCGGCGCGGCTCATGGTTGAAGCGGTTGGCTTGCAGATATTCCGGCAGATAGGAATTGATCAGCCAGATCTCGCCGCCTTCGACCGAGGCATAACTGTCCTGGATGTTGGCCTGGCCCTGGCGCAATGACTTGACCTCGGTGCCGGTCAGCACCAGGCCGGCCTCGACCGTGTCGAGGACCTCATAGGAAAACCGCGCCTTGCGGTTTTCCGCAACGGTCTTGTTGTTGGGATCGGCTTTTCTGACTTGATTCATGATGCGGAGAGGTGGCGCCTCATCCTCAATTTATCAAGCCGGCGTGCTTCATCGCCGCATCGATCTTCTCGGCGGTCGATGCCTCGATCGTCACCAGCGGAGAGCGCACAACGTTCTCGACCTTGCCAATCTTCGACAGCGCGTATTTGACGCCGCACAGGCCGGGCTCGAGGAAGATGGCCTTGTGCAGCGGCAACAGACGGTCCTGCAACTCCAGTGCCTTGGCGCTGTCGCCGGACAGCGTGGCCTCCTGGAACTCGGCGCATAGCCTGGGCGCGACATTCGACGTCACCGAGATGCAGCCGACGCCGCCATGCGCGTTGAAACCAAGGGCCGAGGCATCCTCGCCCGACAGCTGAATGAACTCCTTGCCGCAGGTGGCGCGCTGTTCGGACACGCGCTCGACCTTGCCGGTGGCATCCTTGACGCCGACGATGTTCTTGAAGTCGTGCGCCAGCCGGCCCATCGTGTCAGGCATCATGTCGATGACCGAGCGCGGCGGGATGTTGTAGATGATGATCGGCAGGCTGGTCGCCCGGGCGACGGCCGCGAAATGCTCGTAGAGCCCGCGCTGCGTCGGCTTGTTGTAATAGGGCGTGACGACCAGAGCCGCGTCGGCGCCCGCCTGCTCGGCATATTGCACCAGACCGACCGCTTCCGCGGTGTTGTTGGAGCCGGCGCCGGCGACGACAGGCACCCTGCCCTTGGCGACCTCGATGCAGACCTTGACGACATGGCGATGCTCGTCGTGCGACAGCGTCGGCGACTCGCCGGTGGTGCCGACCGGGACGAGGCCCGTGGTGCCCTCCGCGAGTTGCCACTCGACGAAAGCGCGAAAGGCTTTCTCGTCGAAACGCCCGCTCTTTTCGAACGGTGTCACGAGCGCAGTAAGCGAGCCTCTCAGCATGTCGTCCAACTCCTTGGGACTTTTCGGTTTCTTGGTGTGTTTTAGCGTCGGCGCCTTCTAGCCGAAAGCGAAGCCGCGCACCATAGTCTCGACACTGTTCAGCGGCAAGCATGCCGATGGTGCCAGCGAGCGCAATTCGAACGGCCTCGATAACCCTTTGTTTACGGGCTCTTCACGACCTAAGTCTAGGCTCTCAGGCACCTGGGTTTGCCATTTAAAGTGCCGCACTAGGGAAAGATCAGGATCATGCCGGCCAGTCGGCCCCGCCGCTTCGTATTGCTTGGGGCCGTTGCCCTGCTGATAGCAGGGACGGCTACAAACGAGAGCGTCGATGAGCAGACGACCTCGTCGATCCCGATGCCTGGCCTGCAGGACGGCGCGCAGACTGATGCGCCCTCCGCCAGTGTCTCTATGTTGAAAAGCGGTCTCGACGCCTTGGCGACCGGCGATATTGCCGCTGCACGAGCAGTACGCGAGACATTGCCGGCCAATTCGCTCGACCGCCATATCCTTGCCTGGGCGATCGCGCTATATGGCGGCGACCGTGTGCCGAGCAGCGAGATTGCCGATACCGCAAAGATGTTGCCGACCTGGCCGGGCACCATCGCCCTGCGCAAGAACAGCGAGCGCGCGCTCTACCGCGAAAGCCCGTCGCCGCAGACCGTGGTGAAGGCCTTCGATGGCAGCCAGCCGCTGACCTTCGAAGGCGTGGTGATCCTGGCCCGCTCCTATATGGCGCTTGGCAACATCAAAGCGGCGCTCTCGGTGCTGACGCCGTTCTGGCGCACCGAAAAACTGGAAGCGAAGGATGAGGCGTCGGTCATCAACGAGTTTGGCACTATTATCCCGGCTGCCGACCATCGTTTCCGTATGGAACGGATGTCTTATGCCGACCGGGAGAATTCGGCGCTGCGGGTCGCAGCGCTTGCCGGTGCGCAACCGCTGGCCGATGCCTGGGTCGCCGTCTCGCGTGGTGACAAGAACGCGGCCAAGCTGTTGAAGGCGGTGCCTGCGGCGCAGCAATCGGCCGGCTATTTCTTCGCGCAAGCCGAGTATCTGCGCAAGCAGCGGAAGTTTGCGGATGCCGCCGCATTGGTGATGAAAGCGCCAACCAATCGCGACGCGCTGGTCGATCCCGATGCCTGGTGGGTCGAGCGCCGCGTGCTGTCGCGCGCACTGGTCGACCAGGGCGACTGGAAGACTGCCTACAAGATCGTTGCCGCGCATGCCGCCGAAAGCCCCGCCAGTGCCGCCGAGGCTGAATTCCACGCCGGCTGGTATGCGCTGCGCGGCCTCAACGATCCCGCGACGGCCTCGACTCATTTTGCCCGCATCGCCGACCTCGCGCAGGGGCCGATGTCTCTGTCGCGCGCCTATTACTGGCTTGGCCGCGCGGCGGAAGTCGGCGGCCCCGGCGATGCGAAGACCTATTTCACCAAGGCGGCCGCCTATGGCACCACTTTCTACGGGCAACTGGCGGCGGAACGAGTTGGTCTGCGCACGCTGAACATCGTCTATCCCGAGCCAAGCACCGCAGACCGCCAAAGCTTTGACGGACGCGAAGCGGTCAGCGCCATCAAGCGGCTGCAGGAAGCGGGCTATGACCGCTATGCCGAGACGCTCTATCGCGATCTCGCCGGGCAGTTGACCAGCCCCGGCGAACTGGCACTGCTGGCCGTTCTGGCGGAAAAGCAGGGCAATCATTTCATGGCGCTGAAGGTCGGCAAGATCGCCGGCGCGCGCGGCATCGATGTCGGCGCGCTGTCGCATCCGCTGGGCGTCATTCCCGACACCGCCGACATTTCCGGCTCGGGCAAGGCGCTGGCCTATGCGATCGCGCGCCAGGAAAGCGAGTTCAATGTCGGCGCCGTCTCCAGCGCCGGCGCACGCGGCCTGCTGCAGCTGATGCCGGGCACCGCCAAACAATTGGCCAAGAAGGCCGGGCTGACGTTTTCGCAGGATCGGCTGACCAGCGATGCCGGCTATAATGCGACGCTGGGCGCGGCCTTCCTCGGCGAGCAGCTCGACCGCTTCGGCGGCTCCTATGTGCTGACCTTCGCCGGCTACAATGCCGGCCCCAACCGCGCCGCCCAATGGGTGGCCAAATATGGCGACCCGCGCGGCAAGGGCATCGACGCGGTCGTCGACTGGATCGAACGGATTCCCTACACGGAAACAAGAAGCTACGTGCAGCGCGTGGTGGAGAATTACGAAGTCTACAAGATGCGCATTTCCGGGAAGTACGACATTGTCGGCGACCTGGTGAACGGGCGGAGCTGAGGCTCGGCAAGCACCTAGCCGAAGCTGCCGATCTCCCCCTTGCGGGCAGGGGGATCGCATATGCATTGGCTCATTCCCGGCGGCAACGATTCAGACCAGCATTCTTTCACACCCCCCCTCTGGCCTGCCGGCCATCTCCCCCGCAAGGGGGGAGATCAGCAGCTTCAACGTCGCGCTCTCCATTTGACCATCCCTGCCCTCGCCTGTAGCTGTCCGGATCAGTCCAGCAAGGTCGAGGATTCGATGTCCGGCGAGCCGAATTTTTCCAATTTCTTCTATACCGCGCCAGACGGGCTCAAGCTTCACGCTCGCATCTACGGTGGGGCAAATTCTGGCCATTGGCCGGTCGTCTGCCTGCCCGGCCTGACCCGCAACGCGCGCGACTTTCATGAGCTTGCGCTCTATCTGTCGCGGCGGGCCGACCATCCGCGCAAGGTCATCGCCTTCGACTATCGCGGCCGTGGCCAATCGGCCTATGACCCTGAAATCGGCCACTACAATGTCGGCATCGAGGCCGGCGACATTCTCGCCGGGCTCGCGGCGCTCGACATCGCGGAAGCGGCCTTCATCGGCACGTCGCGCGGCGGGCTCATCATCCATGTGCTTGGCGCGCTGCGACCCGCCGCGCTTAAAGCCATTGTGCTCAACGACATTGGCCCGGTGATCGAAGCGAACGGGCTCGCTCATATCCGCACCTATCTCGATCCGGCACCAAAGCCGAAGAGCCGCGCCGAGGCGATCGAGGCCCAACGCAGCGCGCATGGCGGAGATTTTCCCGCCCTCGCGGAGGCGGACTGGGAACGGATGGTGTCGGCTCTCTATCACGAGACGGACCAGGGGCTGGTGCCGGATTTCGACCCAAGGCTGGTCGAGACGCTGGCGGGTGTCGACTTCAGCAAGCCGCTGCCGGATCTGTGGCCGCAGTTCGAGGCGCTAGCGGCCATACCTTCGCTTGCCATACGTGGCGCCAACTCGAAACTTTTGTCGGTGGAGACGTTCGAAGAGATGGGCAAGCGCCATCCCGGCATGGAAGCGATCACGGTCGATGGCCAGGGCCACGCGCCCTTCCTGGAGACAGGCGATCTGCCCGGCGCCATCGCAGCTTTCCTGGACAAGGCGGAAAACACGGCTCGAACAAAGTAAACCCCAAGATCAAATATGATCCTGGGGCCATCTTTTCAGTATATGAGTGGCTCGATGAAACTATTTGGCTTTCGAGCTTTTCCTGGGCGCCTTGGCCGCTTTCGCCGCGGCCGCCGCGCCCTTTTGCTTCGGCGCTGCCGTTGAAGGCGTGGTCAGCGGCGATGCGAACATCGAGCTCTCGCCGGACAGCCCCTCGCCGCGCGGCGTCTCCAGCACGACGACGCAACCGTCGAGATCGTTGGTGGCCAGATGCGCATAGCGCATGGTCATCGAAAGCGTCTGGTGGCCGAGCCACATCTGCACGCGCCGGATGTCGATGCCACCCTGGACAAGACGCGAGGCGCAGGTGTGGCGCAAGATGTGCGGCACCACCTGGTCGTCGGCGCCGAGGCCGACCTCGGCCTTGGCATCGTTCCAGATGGCGCGAAACTGCGCCTGGCTGAGTTTTGTGAACGGACCTTTGGGCCTGCGGCCTTCCGAAGGCGGCAGTTTGATCACCTCTTTGACCCGTTCGGTCATCGGAATGGTGCGGCTGCGGCCGGATTTGGTGATCCAGAACGAGACGCGATGTTCCTGGATGTCGTTCCAGATCAGTCCGAGGGCTTCGCCAAGGCGGCAGCCGGTGTCGACGAGGAAGACCGAGAGACGATAGGCATCCTCATTGCGGCTCTTGATGGCGGCGAACAACCTTGCCTCTTCGTCCCTTTCGAGGAACCGAATCCGTCCCGCCCGCTCCTTCTGGCGGCGGAACTCGGGCAGGCTGTGGATATCCCCCATCTTGTAAGCCTTGCGCAGCAGTTTGCTGAGGGCAGCCATCTTTCGATTGATGGTTGCGTTGCTGTTGCCGCGCTGGCGCAAGGTGCCGATAAGGTTGTCGAGGGTGCTCTGGTCGAAGGCGCTGAACCGTTCTCCGAGGAGAATCTCGTCTATTTCGCCGATGAAGGAGCTGACATTGTACTTATGCCGCCCATCATCCCAGAGTATGTCTCGGTATGCTGAAAAAAGCTCTCCGACCCTGTGCGACTTTACTTCTCTGATCTTGTTGTAGCTGTATTTTATCTTCGAGGTTTGAGAAGAGAACATTGAGAAATGTTCGGAGGGATCACCCTCTTGCGTCGCTTCGATGGTCATCAAATGCCACACCCCCGAGTGGATAGAGTCAGACCTACCCGCTTGGAAGCGTCCTTTCAAGAGATTTTAATCACGCAGTTGTGAATTCATCCGCCCATCAGCGGATCCCACGAACTCACCCTACGGACTGTTCAGCTGCCGATTCCCCCTGTTCCTTCTGCTTGTCTTGACCCAGTCACGAAAACAAAACAGCCCGGGCGTTGAAGCGCCCGGGCTGGTATTCACCTGTATAAAGCCAGCCCTTAGAACGAGCGCTGGAAGCGGAGCATGCCGCCGATGGCGTCGTCGCCATCAGTAATACCGGTCCAGTTGTGGTTCAGGCCGTCGGCCTCATCGATGCTGCCTGCATTGACGTAGTCGACTTCGGCCGTGACCGTGAGGCCGGGAACGACGTCGTAGGCGATGTTGGCTGCGATGCCGAGGTTCTCACCTTCGTCATACGAGACCTGGGCGTTGAACGAGGTCTTCTCGTTGATGGTGTAAGTGCCACCACCCCAGACTGCCCAGTTGCCGTCCCACTGCTTGTAGAAGCCGCGACCGCCAGCTGCGAAGAAATAGCCCGGATCCGTCAGGTTGTCGTCGGTGCCGTAGCCGCCCATGATGAAGAGCGACAGGTTCTGCATCGGGGTGATGTCCAAACGAACCTTGCCGGCGACTTCTTCATAGTTGCTGTCGTAAGCGATGACGCCGGTGATGGCGCCCCAGCCCTGCGTGTACTTCACGCCGCCGACGACATGCGGAACGTAGCTGTCAATGGTACCGACGCCGTAGACACCGTCAGTGCCGGCGCCCGCGCCTTCTTCGAGCGAGATCACGGCGGAGAAGCCGTTGCCGGCATCGAAGTAGTACTGGATGACGTTGGTGTCGAAATCGCCGTAAGGAACCAGCGTATCCTGGATAACGTTGCCGGCGTAGCCGATGAACGTATTGAAGGCCGATTCGTCCTTACCGACGCGCAGGCCACCGAGCTGAATCCACGCAAAGTTCAGCGAAGCACCGGTGTTGCCGGCAGCGTTGACCTCTTGGTCCGCGCCCGAATCACGGTTGTTGTTCTGGAAGTTGAAGCGGGTCTCGGTGTAGGTCTTCAAGGTGCCGAGCTCGGTTTCCTGGCCGGTCCAGGTCTTCAGCGAGAAGCGGGCCTTCTTGTAGTAGGTGTCATTGCTGCTGCCGTCCTCAGTGTCGGTGGACGTCGCACCATCGAACGAGCCGACGTCGCCGACGCCGATGTCGTAGCGGACATAGCCGCCGATGCGCAGGCAGGTTTCGGTGCCGGGGATGTAGAAGTAGCCCGAGCCGTAAACGTCGCAAATCTTGACGTATTCAGCCGGTTCCGGCTCGGC